>JAYEHL010000001.1:0-6528 GCA_034659515.1 Chloroflexota bacterium
GTCTATAATAATTCAGCGGCTGTTTGGATTGATATACGGAGAAGGGCTATCGAGGGACGGTGGCCCTTCTCCTTGTACGAAACCTTTTACAAAGATGCTCAGGGCTCTCACCCTCACCTAGCCTCTCCCCTCAAGGGAGAGGAACTAGCAAGAGGTGCCCTTCCGCGAAAGGGCCGGGGGAACTGGGGGTGTCCCCCAGCTTTTTAAAGTCCCTCAAGAATGGGGGATTGGGGGTTGATAAAACCTAATCATAGGACAAAGACATGGGTTGTATCTTTTGCAAAATTATCAAGGGTGATATCGCCAGTGAGATCGTTTATCGGGATGACAGGGTCGTCGCCATCCGCGACATCGAGCCGAAGGCTCCGATCCATGTCCTCGTTCTGTCTGTTGAGCACATAGCGTCCCTGAGTGCGACGACCGATGAGCACCGGCCCTTGATCGGGCACATGGTGGCTGTGGCCAACGAGCTTGCGAGGAGCGAGGGAATTGCGGAGAGCGGTTATCGGTTGGTTATCAATTCGGGGCCGGACGCCGGACAGGATGTACATCATTTGCACCTGCATGTGCTGGGCGGGCGCAAGCTTGGCTGGCGGACATAGCCAAAGCGAAATGTCCCCTTAAATACCCCCACCCGATAGCGCCACATAATACCGCGTTCGCTTAACACCGAGGGGATTCAATTTCTCTGCCAACATTATCTCCCCTTAGTAGCCTCATTCACCAAACGACACCAGACCTCCACCAGCTTGGGATCGAATTGTCTGCCGCCATACCGCTGAAGTTCCTCACACGCCTCCTTGTGAGATATCACTTTCCTGTACGGTCGTTTTGTCACCATTGTATCGTAGGCATCGGCAACGCTGGTTATCCTGGCTCCAATGGGTATATCCGCTCCCTTCAGCCCGTCCGGATAACCCGTGCCGTCGTACCATTCATGATGGTGCAAGATTACAGGAACGAGGATCTCCAGTTCCTTAACGTAGCCCACTATCTTGGCACCCTCGGCGCAGTGCCTCTTGATAATTATCCACTCCTCAGACGTGGGCTGGCCGAATTTAGTAAGGATCGCATCGGGGACACCAACCTTTCCGATATCATGCAGCAATGCGGCGGCATTGAGCTTGGCCAACTCCTCATCCGATAATCCAATGGCCTTGCCTATGGACACCGCTATCTCAGCAACCCTCTTGGAATGCCCGTAGGTATACGGATCCCTGGCGTCCACGGTCGCCGCCAGTGCGTAGACCTGATCCTGCGTCGCCACATCCAATATCTCAGGCGACAGCGTCCTGAGCTCGGAGACCAACTTATCTGAGAAGCCGCCCTTTCTTTTTGCCTGGTACAAGGCGGCGTCAGTGAGAAACACCAGGCCATCAGCCGACTCAGCGTTCTCCGGATACTCGGCGATGCCTGTGCTGAAACCGATTCTGCCCTCCAACACCAGGGACTGCGTTCGCACCGTACTCTGCCATTTCGCCTTGGTACGCTGAACCACCCTCAAGGCCCTCTCTCCATCGGCAGCCGAGATAATCAATGCGAATTCATCGCCGCCGTAACGGAAAGCCATATCGCTCTTGCGTATAGAGGAGCGGAGAACCTGCGCTACCGACTGCAGGACGGAGTCGCCATTGGTATGACCGAACTTATCGTTGTACTCTTTAAATCCGTCGAGATCGAGCATCACCAGGGAGAACGGGCGGCTGGAGCGCTGCGACCTGTGCATCTCCGCCTCAAGCATGGCGAAGAAGTGACGGCGATTGTACAACCCGGTAAGTTCATCCGTGACCGACATCTCCCTCGTTTTCTCCAGCAACTGGACATGCCCGATCCCTACCGCAAGCTCGTCAGCGATAGCCGATAGCAGATCTAAGTCATCTTCACTATACTCGCGGTGCTCGGCGCTGAAGACCCCGAGCACCCCTTGATCCCCCTCCCCGATTGAAATACGGACCAGCGCGAAGGATCGAATACCGACCCTCTCCGCCACATCTCTTATTAACTGAAGATTGTGCGAATCAAACGCCTCCCCGTATGAATTAACCGCCCTCTTCCACCCTTGCATCCTGTCAAATTCGTCGTCGGTCAGCCTTATAACCGATATTAAAGACAGAGCTTCCGCCGGCACACCCCTCTGAGCCTCCAATCGAAGGGACTGCTCCTCCGCATCCAGCCTGTATACAATGCCGTGCTCCGCATCCATTACCTCGCAAATCCTGACCAGCGCATCGTCCAACATTCTCCCCAGATGCACCGACTGGTTGACTATATGCGCCACGGCATGAAGCGTCTCCATCCTCTTAGTGTGGCGCTGGATAACATCTTCTGCCCTCTTGCGATCGCCGATATCGCGGACGACGGCGCGCGCCCCGGCATACTGCCCCTCCTCCTGAATCACTTTAGCGCTATACTCGATGGGCCGGTAGCTCCCAGCCTTGTCGACAGCCATCGTCTCACCGATGTATTCACCCGCCGTTACTAAATGTTCCTGCATTTCGGTCGCCGTAACCTCACGCCACTCCGGCGCTATGATATCCAGGAAGTGCCCCCCGACCATTTCCTCAGGGGTATAACCCCAGGCCTTTACCGCCGAGTTCATAGCGGTGATGAACCCCACGGTGTCGACCGAGCAGATCACGTCTTTCTCCATCTCCACAAGGCCCCGGTACTTCTCCTCGCTCTCTCTGAGCGCCCCCTCCACCTTCCTGTGCTCCGTCATGTCACGGGTAACGCCCGAAAGCCCGATTCGATTGCCATCCGCATCGTACAGAAATGAAACCTTCGCCTCTGTCCAAACTGTGGAACCATCCTTGCGTAACATCTCCAATTCCAGCGTCCGCGACCTGGAGGGATCTCCCTCCTCCCCCCCGTCAACTATCAACTCCTCCTCCAAAACCTGCATAGCGACATCGAGCGATGCAGGCGTAACGGTCTCCGCAACCGTCCTGCTCATTGCCTCTTCGGCGGTATATCCCCGAAGATAAAAGACCGACGGGCTTATATATGTAAAATTGAGATTCAAATCCATAGTCCATATTACGTCCGAGACGTTCTCGGCAAGCAGGCGGTAGCGCTCCTCGCTCTCCCGCAAGGCATCCTCGGCCTGTCTGCGTTCGGTGACGTCCACAAACGCCGCCTGCGCCGCCGTTTCCCCTTCATATTCGATAACCGAGACGTAACTCTCAAGCCATCGCAGTGTGCCATCCTTGCGCACCAGACGGAACTCATATCGCGGTTCCGCCGGCCTGTTCTGGATACGAGCCTTATATCGGGCGAAAAAGCCCTCCCTATCTTCGAGATGAACAATCCCTTTCACCTGCTTCTCATCGAATGCCAATATCTCCTCTACCGTATAGCCCGATATATCGGCTATAGTTTTATTAGCATAGACAAATCGAGGAGGGAAACCTTCAGCGATAACAATCCCCTGAAGAGAATGTTCCGCAAGCAAACGGTATTTGGCCTCGCTCTCTCCGAGATCCTCCGCCGCCTGCCTGCGCTCGGTGACATCCCTTACTACACTGATGAATCCCGCGGGGGCCCCGGAGCTATTATACAGCGCCGCGATGCTTATCTCAGTGTCGAGTTCCCTGCCGCTCCTGGTTAGAAGTTTATATTCCTGTCTATCTCTAAGATAACCCTCTCCGGAACGGCTATCAAAACTCTCCGCCGCTTTACCGCGGTCTCCGAGCGCTATAACGTCAAATCCACTGCGCCCCAGCAATTCCTCCCTGCTGTAACCGAGTATCTCTATCGCGGCTCTGTTCACGTCCGTTACATTAGCATTCATATCCGTGACGACCACGGCATCCCGCATCGATTCGAACATGACGCGAAACTTCTCCTCCGAGTCCCGCAGCGCCTCCTCCGCCAGCTTACGCTCGGTGACGTCACGCAGTATGCCGGAGAGCCCGATAACATTCCCCGACTCATTGCGCCGTGCTCTACCGAGGTCCTCGAACCAGTATTCGCTGCCGTCTTTGCCGACCAGCCTGAACTGCGACGGGAACTCCTGCCCGCTCTCCATTGTGGATGCATACTCAAGGATCAACCTCTCCCTGTCCAGTGGCGATATGAAATCCGCAAGCGGTTTTCCGACGATATCCTCCTGGCTGTAGCCGTATCTCACAACCTGAGGCCCAATATACGTCAGGTTCCCCTCAGCATTCGTAGTGTAGGCGAGATCATTTGTATTCTCAACCAAATCGCGGTATTTCTCCTCCGAGTCCCGCAGCGCCTCTTCCATCCTCCTGCGCTCGGTGACATCCCTTATCACATTTATGAAGCCCGTTGGAGTCCCCGAGCTATCGGACATCACGGCAGTGCTAATCTCGGCATCCATCTCCCTTCCATCCGGAAGAACCAGGGAATAATCCACCCCCTCCTGGAAGCGATGCTCCTCGAATATCCGTGATAAGTTAGCAAGAGCCTTCTCTTGATCTTTGAACTTTATAATATCGAATGCGTTACGACCTATCAAATCCTCTTTACTACCGCCCATTATGTCTGAAACGGCACTATTCACATCGACTATGTTTACATTCAGATCGCTGACGACAACGCCATCCATCATAGAATCGAACATGATCCTGAGCTTTTCCTCCGAATCCCTCAGCGCCTTCTCCGCCTGTATACGATCGGTGACATCTCTCGTCACGCTAATGAATCCTGTGGGATTTCCGATGTTATCATGTAGTAACGCCGCATGTGCCTCCCCGCAGAAGACACCGCCGTCCTTTCGCAAGAATGCATACTCCGTTATTCCTTTAGCACTTTCCCCAGCCACTGCCTCCTCGAAATCTCTAAAAAGCCGGGGGCGATCCTCTTCGGCGATAAACTCTTCCCCCTTCCTGCCGATAATTTCATCCTTTCTCTCATATCCGTATAAACGCACCGCCGACTCATTGACCTCTACGATTTTGCCCTCGAGGTCGACCACGGTCACAGCGTCGCCGATTGATTCGAATATGCCGCGCAGCTTCTCCTCGCTCTCCCTGAGCGCTTCCTCGGCTCGCTTGAGATCGGTGATATCGACGGAGAAACCGATGAGCCCGATTACATTCCCACCATCATCCTTTATCGGGAGCTTATCGGTACGCAGCCACCTCGCCTCACCAGACAGAACCAACGGCTCTTCGATATTCACCTTCGGCCTGCCGGTGGCTATCACCTCCATATCATCTCTGTCGTATTTCTTCGCCATATCAGGAGTAAGTTCAAACACCGTCTTCTGTAACAGCTTATCCTTGGACACATAGGCCAACCCGGCCAGAGCCTTACTTACGTTAACAAGCCTGCCCTCTCTATCCTTATAGAAGATATATGCCGGAACGGAATCCAGGATCAGCTGTAATTCGTTGTTCTTCTCCCGTAGCTTCTTCTCCAGTTGCTTGCGTTCGGTAACCTCCCTGCTTACGAAAATCATCCCCGTCGGATTGCCAGAGCTATCCCGCAGGAGGGCAGCGCTAGTCTCGCTGTCAAATTCTCCCCCGTCCTCCCCCACCGATGTATATTCGACGACGTCCAGTCGCCCTTCCTTTGACAGTGCGTACTTCACCGCCTCTGTTACGCCAGGCCGATCTTTTCCGGCAATATAATCAATGCTGTTGCGCCCGATGAGATCTTCCTTATGGACATGCCCGCCTACTCGAACGGCGGCATCGTTAACCTCCACAATTTTGCCCTCTAAATCAGTTATGATCACCGAATCCCTCATCGATTCAAACACGACGCGCAATTTCTCTTCAGAATCGCGCAGCGTTACCCCTCCCCACTCGCGTGCCGCCTCCGCCGCCTCCAGCCCGGAGACCCTCTGGCGCATGTGCTCCAGCTCGCTTATAAGTTGCTTCTTCGTTTTGCGGATGTCCTTCATAACCCACCTCTTAAACCCGCCGGCCGGTGAAAATCGGATTCTCCATGCGTGAATACACTTTACCCATTCACCATAGATCATGTCAAATAGTTCGACGACACAGCACCCAAAATGGTATGGCCTACAGCCTTGTTTATATTATTATAATCTAATTTACTCAAATTTAATTAAAAGCGTGCCGTTTTACTTGACAAATCGTTTTTATTAATATATAATCGCACTATAAGTACAAGCATCGCTCTTTAAAAACCGATCTTTGTGAACGAACGGGCAAACCCGCCGAAAGGCGGCGACGCAAAGCCACGGGTCTACAGCCGAAAGGCTATGACAGCCGGGCCGCCGAATGCAGTTTGAAAATGCCTTTGGTCAATTTGCCCAAAGGCATTCTTTTTTAGAACGTATAGCGTTCGAGCCGTTCTTTTACAACAGATATCCGTAAGTCGAAAAGGCAAACCCGCCGAAAGGCGGCGACGCAAAGCCACGGGTCTACAGCCGAAAGGCCAAGACAGCCGGGCCGCCGAAAGAACCACAAAACGCTCTTTGGCGAGTTTGCCTGGGAGCGTTTTTATTTTGAAGCGGAGCACCGAGATGAAATCTAGAAAAATGGGGCCAGCCATCAACACATACGTCGCAACGTTTATACTCTCGGGGTGGAC
>JAYEHL010000002.1:0-6398 GCA_034659515.1 Chloroflexota bacterium
CTAAAACCCCGGCCCTTCCGCGGAAGGGCACCTCTTTTTCTATTTGTCATTGCCCGACTTGATCGGGTAATCCAAGGATGGCGAATGGCCATTCGCCCCTACGGCTGACGTCCCCCTCGGCTCTTTGCTTCCCCCTCTGAAAATCCTCCTACATCCCCCTTTACCAAAGGGGGACTGAGGGGGATTCGGGACAGGGGAAGTTCGGATTCGCTCTCACAACCCCCGCGCGGCGTCGAAGCCGCTCCTCGTAGCCTGGAATATCTTGCCCGCCTCGGCGCAATCGCCAATCGACATTATCGGTATGCCCTCGCCGAACTCCTCGATCAGGCTTCCGGTCAGTCGCTCGCGCGGCTTCATTCCAACCGCCAGCACCACGGTGTCGGCGTCGAAGAACATGGTCGTGCACTGCTTATTGGCGCGCACCCTGCTGCCGGCGATGCTCTCCACCGTAGCGCTGGTGAACCACTTGATGCCGGCGTTGTGCAGCCGCTGCATCACTATCCACCTGATCGTCAGGCCGATGTCGTTGCCCATGCGGTCGAGCATCTCAACGATGGTGACTTTCTTTCCCTTGTCGGCGAGGTACTCCGCCGTCTCACATCCTACAAGCCCTCCGCCGACCACGACGATGTTATCGCCGGTATCAGCTACGCCGTTGAGCACATCGATGGCGGTAACCACGTTCGGCGCGTCCGTATCGCAGAAGTCTGGCACTATCGGCTCGGCTCCGGCGGCTACGATGACCGCCTCCGGCCCTTCGTCTGCTATCATCGATTCATCCGCCTCGACGCCGAGCGCTATCTTCACGCCGCTCTTTTTGAGCTGCGTTTCGAGATATGCGGTGAGGTTGGCGATCTCCCCTTTGTGCGACGGAATCGCTGCGGGGATAAGGTTGCCGCCCAGCCTGTTGCTTCGCTCGAATAATGTAACGTCGTGTCCCAGCTTCGCCGCCTCGATGGCTGCCTGCATGCCGCCGGGCCCGCCGCCGATGACGAACACCTTTTTCGCCCGCCGCGCCGGCTCGACTGCGGTTTCGGCCTCCCTGCCCAGGAGCGGGTTCACCGAGCACTGCACCGCCGCGCCCAGCATGACGCAATCGAGACAGTGGTTGCAGGCGATGCATGGCCGGATATCGTCGTAGCGGCCTTCGCGCGCTTTGTTTGGCAGCTCGGGGTCGGCCAGCAGCGCGCGCCCCATGCCGACGAGGTCGGCTTTGCCATCGGCGATTATCGAGTCTGCCAGCACCGGATCGTTGATGCGGTACGCGGCGATGACCGGAATATCGACCGTCTTTTTGATCTCCTCGGCGAGGTAGACGAAGTTGCCGCGCGGCACCGACATGTAGATCAGCGGGGTGCGACACTCGTGCCAGCCAGCCCCGACGTTGAGACAGTGCACACCGGCATCCTGCAGCGCCTTCGCTATCTTTTTGCCCTCCTCGAGGCCGTTGCCCCCCGGCATGAACTCGTCGGCGGAGAAGCGGCATATCATCGAAAAGTCGTCGCCGACCTTGCGTTTGGCAGATTCGAGTATCTCCAGCAGGAAGCGCATACGGTTCTCGAACGAGCCGCCGTACTCGTCGGTGCGCTTGTTGGTGGCGGGGGATATGAATCGAGCGATGAGGTAACCGATGCCGCAGTGCAGCTCGACCCCGTCGAATCCGGCGTCGAGGGCGCGATGCACGCCCTCGGCGTACTCCTCGATGATACGATGTATCTCGTCGACGGCCAGCGGGCGCGGATTCGAGTTCCTTCTGGTCGCCACGTCCGACGGCCCCACCTCTTCGAGCTTCTCGCCGTCGCCCCTGGCCCAGAAGTACTGCAACCCGATCTGCGGCATTATCTTTGCCCCGGCGGCGTGCACGGCGTCGACATCCTGTTTCAGCCCGGGGATGAACCTGTCGTCGTGGATCGATACGCGCCCCGGCAGCGGCTGGCCGGTGCTGGACGGCATCAACATTCCGGTGATGATCAGTCCGGCTCCGCCCCTTGCGCGCGCTACGAGGTAGTCGCGGTCGCGCCGGCTGGCGTACCAGTCGTCGCCGTAGCCAGTGTCCATGGACAGCATAACAATGCGGTTCTTGAGTTCGACGCCGCCGATATTGAACGGTTGGAAAAGGTGGTTAAGTTGTGTCATAATATTATTTCCTTTTTGTTTGTCATTGCCTGACTTGATCAGACAATCCAGAAAATGGATACTGTCATTCTGAGTCCTTCAGCGGAAGGACTCCTCGCAATGACATCGCCTTTTATACCTCGTAACCCGCCTTGAATCCGGCGGCCATGGCCTCCATGATGCGGCCGCCGCTGGCGGCGCAGTCGCCCACGCTGTACACTTTATATCCACTGGCCTTGATCTCCCGTGCCAGCTTATCGTCCGTCGTAAACGGCAGGGTCAGCGCCACAGTGTCGGTCTCGTAGAACTTCTCGTTGCCTTCGACATCGATCTTCACGCCCTTATCGGTGATCTCGATCACTTTCGCGTTGCGCTCCATCGTCACGCCCAGCTTCCACAACCGCATCATAACCACCCACCGCGTGGTGATGCCGATATCGAAGCCCAGACGCCTCGATTCCTCGATCAGTGTCACCTTTTTACCAGCCTCGGCCAGCACATCGGCCAGCTCGCAACCGGCGAACCCTCCGCCGATGAGCGCAACCCGCTTCTTGAACGGGAAGTTGAACTTCATCGCCTTGCGAATGAGGTTGGGGTTATCGATATACCGCATCGCCAGCGAGCCGAAGAGCCACATGATCCGGTCGATGGCGCCGCCCTTCTTCGGCGGACTCACCATCGCCTCCAGCATGTCGTGGCTGGACAGAACGTTGGCTCGGTCGACGCCCGCTATGTCGACTTTTGAAGGAACTCCGCCCACTGCGACGACAACCACATCGGGCCTCATCTTATCGACATAAGCCGCGTCGACATTGGTGTTCAACCTGACATCGATGGGCAGCTTGCCGACCTGTCGAACCATATATTTGCGGAATTTGGGCAGCTCCGGGTTGAGCACCCCCGCCAGTAGCAGCGCCCCGCCCAGCCTGCGGTTGCGGTCGCAGATCGTTACATCGTGGCCGCGCAGCGCCGCGACGCGCGCCGCCTCCATGCCGGATGGTCCCCCGCCGATGACCAGTACGTTCTTCTTCTCCTTCGCTGGCTCGAGCTTATACACCGCCTCGCGGCCCACACGCGGGTTGACGGCGCACGACGGGCAGTCCCCCGCTATGGCCGTATCGAGGCAGCGGCAGCAGGCGATGCAGTAATTGATATCGTCGAACCTGCCCTCCAGCGCTTTGTTGGGCAGGTAGGGGTCGGCCACCAGCGCCCGCGCCATGCCCACCAGATCGGCGCGGCCCTCGGCCACGATGCGGTCGGCGTGTCTGGGGTCCCAGATGCGGTATGCGGTCATCACCGGCACGCTCACCACCTTCTTGATCTCCTCGGCCAGGTACACGTACTGCCCCGGCTTTACCCACTGCTGCACCATCGGCGTGGAAGTTTCGTGCCAGCCGGTCTCAACATCGATAGCGCCGATGCCTGCCTTCTCCAGCTCGACAGCCAGCGGCTTCGTATCCTCCAGCGTGTTGCCGCCCTCCATGAAATCCTCCGCCGATATGCGCGCGATGATCGGGTAGTCGCTGCCGGCCTTCGCCTTGCAGTCCTCGATGATCTCCATCAGGATGCGCATGCGGTTCTCCATCGGGCCGCCGTACTCGTCGGTGCGCTTATTGGAGTGCGGCGAGAGAAATTGATTTATGAAGTAGCCAATGCCGGCGTGAATCTCGATGGCATCGAATCCGGCCTTCTTGGCGATGAGCGCCGCGTCGCCGTACTCCCCGACGATCTGCTTGATCTCCTCGACGCTCAGGCCGCGCGCCGGGCCCATCCGCGCCGGTACGTACCCGTCCGATGCGCTCACCAGCTCCGTCGGCCCCTCTTTATTCGTCTTCCAGTCGCGCTTCCACTCGTACGTCATCAGTATCTGGGCGCACACCTTCGTCCCGCCCTCGCGCATCGTATCGACGAATTTACGGAGGAACGGCAGCGCCTCCTCGCCATAGAGCGAGAAATCGCGGATGGCCTGTTCCTCTTTACTGGTGATATCCTTCCTCACGCCGTAGAATATCCTGCCCGTCCCGGAGTGGAACGTGTACATCCCCCCTACGATGAGCAGACCGCAGCCGCCGCGCGCTCGCTCGGCGTAGTATTGCAGCACGTGCTCGCCGCCCCCGCCGCTGGCGTTGGCGCACGTCATCACGATACGGTTTTCGAGTTCAAGGTTACCTATCTTAATCGGCGAGAACAGGTGAGTAAGCTGTGTCATGATATCTCCTTACATCAAATCGAATGATGCTACTTCGCAGCCGTCAGCGAGTGAACTTCCCTATCCAGTGCATCGCCGAGGCGGTCTTTCTCTATCTCGAGGTCGTAGCGTGTCTGCAGGTTGAGCCAGAACCTCTCTGAGGTGCCGAAGTATCGCGACAGGCGTAGCGCCGTATCGGCTGTGATGGCCCTGGTGCCGTGCGCGATCTCGTTGATGCGGCGAGGCGGCACGTTGATATCTTTTGCCAGCCGGTACTGGCTGATGCCCATCGGGTTCAGGAACTCCTCCATCAGTATCTCGCCGGGATGTATGGGTGACAGTTTCTTCACTGGCATTCAACGCCTCCTGCAGGCTGAAAAACACGTGATTATAGTAACGGGCGGAGGATACAGGGGTCAAGTGGGGGAGAGGGATGGAAACAAGCTGTGGTTATGATTGGTGAGACTTGATTTGGGTCTTAAGGAGCTATTCCAATCATTACTAGCGGAACGGCGGGAACTCCGCGTCCCTGCCTGACAACGTTATAAAATTCGCCTTCGTAATAGGCAACGCCAGAACTCATCTGGGACTGAAGAGCTTTCATAGGCAAGATTTCTATCCCGACGTCAATATGATCGCCAACATAGAAAGCAAGATGTTTGACAAACAGATCATAAGCTACAAACGCGTATTTACCAAACTGGATTTCAACCGCTACACGTTCTTTTACAAAGTCCGTTTGATTGTAGCTAAAAATCGGCGTTTCACCAGCTGCCAAAATCTCCTTCTTTTGTTCTTCTGGCTCCATAGTCAATGTTTTTCGAATCAGTTTTTCTTCTTTAGTGACCCAATAACTTACGCGGCTTTCTTCCCAATTGTGTGCACGTAAGAGTTTCTTAAATGCAGCATTCATTTCGATTGGGCTGTAAAGGAGTTCTCCTTTCATTGTTTTTTCTTTAGATACCTTTGTTTTGCATTTGGTAGCATCAACTTTGGTAATTACGGATTCTATTTCTTTCCACATCGCAGGCTTGTGAACAATTAGGAATTCGAGGCCATTTAAATGCGAATATGTTTCAACAATTTTCATTTAACTGTATACCTCTGTTTCTTTGCTTTTTTCTCCAGCAAAACTAATTGGTCAACAGGTTTAGCGGTATTCCAAGGTGAGCGTGTTAGGCTGTTGTCGTATAGAAACGGATCATATATGGGTTTATTCATAGGCCTCGTTCTCAATTTGCCTGCAAGTTCTTGCTGAATTCTACTTTGTGCTAATTGTGTATATTTTGCTACTGTTTCAGCTCCTGCTCCTTTGCGTTTATGACGGATTGCCGCAATGATAGAGGTACCTGTTCCTAAGAAAGGGTCAAATACCCAATCATCCTCATTTGTCATAGAGAGAACGAGACGTTCAATTAATTCGACGGGGAATTGGCAAGGATGCTCGGTCTTTTCTATATGGTTGCTTTTAACATTTGGAATAATCCACACATCACTAGGATTTTTACCGAGAGGGTTACATGAATACTGGCCAGCTTTAGGGCCTTTAAAATATTTCTTGCCGGGGTATTTCTGTGGCACTCTGACAGAATCCAAATTGAATATATAATCGTCAGATTTTGTGAACCACATTATTGTTTCATAACGGCCAGAAAATCTACGGCTGCAATGTAACCCGTGCTCAAAGTGCCAAATAATACGGTTTCGCATCTTGAGACCAAGATTTGAAAAGATAGGATACAGAGCTGCATCCAATGGTATAATTGCACCGCCTTCAATATAGTTGCCTACTTGCCAGCAGATGCTGCCTTGGTCTGATAGAACTCGCACACACTCTCTAATCACATCTGCTTGCTGTTCAAGGTATCTTTCTAATTTCAGCTTCTTTTCGTATTTCTTTCCGATATTATAGGGTGGAGAGGTCACAATTAATTGAACAAAGTTATCCGGAATATCTCTGAGCAAATTAATACAATCACCGTGGTATACTACGATGTTTTCTGAGGATGAGAACTGGTTTGCTACTTTAATACGCTCTGCCATTTGATATTGTTACTTTAGCGCAAATTAGGATCCTTATCAATACAATGAGAAT
>JAYEHL010000003.1:0-6291 GCA_034659515.1 Chloroflexota bacterium
GGTAGAGTCCGCGCTTCGTCGCCGCTGATATATCGATATAACGGCAGTTTGGCAAATCTGGCCCCGGTGTAGGCGGCGGCCATGGATACGCCGAGTATGGCGTTGGCGCCGAGGTTCGATTTGTTGGGCGTGCCATCGAGGTCTATCATACGCTTGTCGATCGCCTCTTGATCGTGGGCAGGCATGCCGATTATGGCGGGCTCGATAACATCCTCGATGTTACGTATCGCCTTCAGCACACCCATACCGCCGAAGTGTTCCTTATCTCCATCGCGGAGTTCCAGCGCCTCGTGGGTGCCGGTGGAAGCGCCTGAAGGCACCGAGGCGTGTCCGACGGTTCCATCCGAGAGCCTGACCTCGGCCCAGACTGTAGGATTGCCGCGGGAATCTAAAATCTCTCTCGCAAGTAATGATTCAATTGAAGCCAACTTTTCCTCCTCTATCGATGCTGGCTACAGCCTTGTTAACCGCGTCCAGCGCGTCGCTGGCGATTATTATCGATTCGTCCTTATTCTCTCCGGCGCACAGCGTCCACGTGCCCAGGCCGATTACAGGTATGTTCGCTTGGAGTGCGTAAGCGATCTCGGATAGCGTGCCGTATTTACCCCCGATGGCGATCGCCGCCTGTCCCGAACGCGCTACTATGGAATTTCTCGCGTAGCCGATCCCCGTGACTATAGGGATGTCGACGTATCGGTTGGCATCCTCGCGATCGGTGCCGGGAAGGATTCCGATGGTGATCCCGCCCTCCGCCCGCGCCCCGCGGCATGCAGCCTCCATGACGCCGGTAAGGCCGCCGCAGATCAGCGCGACGCCGTGCTTCGCCAGCTCACGCCCCACTTGTTCGGCGAGATCGCACTCCTCCGCGCTGCCGTTGCTGGCGCCTATTACCGAGATAAAAACCCTATCGTTCATTTCGTACATTTTCGGGCTGGGTGGAGGCAATTATAACATCTATTTTATCGGCATAGCAACTTTCGTTGCGGCGTGTGAATCGCATCCGATTCGCGCCGGCGAAGACGAGAAACGCCTCGCGGGGCGGCAAGCGCCATCGATACGGAGTGGCAGGCTTCGGTTCATGTATTGCCTCGCGATCAATTATACCGGTTCATCGCTGCATCGAGTCCATCGGTCAGAATGCAATCGATTGCCTCGGAAACGGCGGCCACAGCCTCGTCGATCGATTGTCTATCCTGCGGCGGGAAGTCGCCAAGCACGTACGCTACCTCATCGCCGTCCGGCCGCCCGACGCCGACGCGGATGCGGGTGAAGTCTTCGTTTCCCAGCGAGGCGATGATGGAGGCGATGCCCTTGTGCCCACCGGAGCCGCCGCGGGTGCGGATGCGTATCTTGCTCACGGGGAGGTCCATGTCGTCGTATATCACGATGAGATCGGCGAGTGACACATCGAAGCGGCGCACGAGCTGTGCCACCGCGTCCCCGCTGAGGTTCATGAACGTTCTCGGCTTGGCAAGGACTACGGATATCCCTGAGATGTCGCCGGTGCCGAATTTTGCGCGCAGGTTCCGTTCGCGCCACCTTCGTTCCGTGATCTTTATATTGTGGCGGCGGGCGAAATCATCAAGACACTGGAAACCGACGTTGTGCCGGTTTTTGGAATAGCCCTTCCCCGGATTTCCGAGCCCGATGATGAGTTTCATAGCTTAGATTTCGATGGCCGCTGCTCGTTCGGATTAGCAGCAGGCCAGCTTTTTGCCCATCTCCTTCAACGCGTCGATATCCTCGGAGGCGGGCTTACCCTTGGACATGATGCCCTCCTCGATCTTCTTCAGGCTGTAGGCGATAGCGATTCCATCGAGGACATCGAGCGCCTTCCGCTTGCCCATGCCGCTGCTGGTGAAGGTGCAGTAGGGCTTGTCATTGGTCTTCTCGCGGCAATCGATGAGCGTCCGATCGAAAAAGTCCTTCAACGCGCCGGATATGTACCCGAAGGTCGTCTGCGATCCGAATGCCACGGCGTTGCATGAAATGAGGTCGTCCGCTGTTGCGTCGGCGGCCTTCTTGACGACCACCTCGGTTCCCGCCACCGATTTAGCGCCCTCCGCCACCGCGTCGGCCATCTCCGCGGTGCTTCCGCTCTGTGAAGAATAAACGATTAGTACCTTTGCCATCTATCTTCTCCTCTTCGCCTCTATGGTTTGAGCAGGTCGATAAAATCTTGCTCACCAAGTATCTTTACGCCCAACTTTCGCGCCTTCTCCAGCTTCGATCCGGGCTCCTCTCCAACTATAACATATGCGGTCTTTTTACTCACGCTGGAACCGATGCTGCCGCCGAGCTTCTTGATCATCGCTTCAGCCTCGCTGCGGGTGTAGTTTTCGAGCTTCCCGGTCAGGACGAACTGCCGGCCCCTGAGCGGCAGGTCTTCTCTTTCATTCTCGCGTTGTCTTAAGTTTACCCCCGCTTCCTCCAGCCTCTCGATTATACTACGATTTTCGGGCTGGCGGAAAAAGGCGATGATGCTGCCCGCGATCTTGGGCCCTATCGATGGTATTATCGTCAGATCGTCCTCGGAGGCGCGGGGCAACTTATCGATATCGCCGAAATAACTCGCCAGGATGTCGGCGGTCTCCGATCCCACGTGCCTGATCCCCAGCGCGAATATCGCCCTGGACAGGGGCCGCTCCTTGCTCGCCTCGATGGCATCGATCAGGTTGCCGGCGCTCTTCTCCTCGATGCCTTCGAGTATCATCAGGTCTTTTTTATCGAGAAAATACAGATCGGCGGCGTTCCTCACCAGCCCGCTTTCTATCAGCGCCGCCACCACCTTCTCGCCTATGCCCTCGATATCCATCGCGCCGCGCGACACGAAATGTGTCAGCGATCGATGTATCTGCGCCGGACACGAGGCGTTGGTGCAGTACGCCATCACCTCGCCCTGCGGCCGCACCACCCCGCCGCCGCATACCGGACATCGATCCGGCATGGCGAACACCTTTTCATCGCCGGTGCGCTTCGACGGGATCGGGGCCACCACCTCCGGTATCACCTCGCCGGCGCGCTGCACGGTCACCATATCGCCGATACGGACGTCCTTGCGCCGGATGTCGTCCTCGTTGTGCAGCGTCGCCCGCTTGATGATGACGCCGCCGACGGATACGGGCTCGAGGATGGCGTATGGATTGAGGCTGCCAGTGCGGCCCACGTTTATGCCGATATCGAGTAGTTTCGTTGTCGCCTGCACTGCGGGGAACTTGTACGCCACCGCCCAGCGCGGATCGCGTCCCATCGAGCCCAGCGCCTCCCGCAGATCGAATGAGTTGATCTTTATCACCACGCCGTCGGCTTCGAAGCCGAGCCGCTCGCGCTCCTCAGCCCGCTCTCGATAATAGCTCTCGGCCTCGCCGATATCGGCTGCTCGTGCGCTGTACGGGCTCACCCTGAACCCCAGCGATTGGAGATACTCCATCGTCTCCCAGTGGTTATCCTGCATCTTGCCCTCGTCGTCCTCGGCATAGCCCAGCCCGTAGATGTAAATTTCGAGGGGACGTTTGGCTGTGACGCGCGGGTCGAGCTGGCGCAGCGAGCCCGCCGCCGCGTTGCGCGGGTTGGCGAACAGTGGTTGTCCTTCGTTGGCCCGATCTCGGTTGAGCTTCTCGAAGCCAGCCTTGGATAAATACACCTCGCCGCGCACCTCGAAGCGTTTCGGGGCATGATTGGGAACGGTCAGCGGTATGCTCTTGATGGTCCTCAGGTTCTGTGTGATGTCCTCGCCGCGGTAGCCGTCGCCGCGCGTCGCACCGTGGGCCAGCCTGCCGTCGACGTAGGTCAGCGCGACGGCGAGACCGTCCATCTTGAGCTCGCAAACAAAGTCCATCTCACGTCCGGTCGCGAGGTTCGATACCCGTTTGTGCCAGGCGAGCAGCTCGTCGTTGGAGAAGACGTTGGCAAGGCTCAGCAGCGGCACCGGGTGTTCGATCACGCCGAAGGCTTCGACGGGCGCGGCCCCGACGCGCTGGGTGGGCGATTCGGAGGTGATAAGCTCAGGGAACTGCTCCTCGAGTTCCCTGAGCTCGGTCATCAGTTCGTCGTATTCAGCGTCGGATATCTCCGGGCTGTCGAGAACGTAATAGCGATAGTTGTGATAGTTGACCCGCTCGCGCAGCTCATCTACCCGCGTTTTCACTATTTCGGTGTCTTCCAATAGGTTTGACTCCGGCTATCAGAGTTTCACCAGTTTCATAGAGTAAACTTCAGGTAACGCCCTAAGCTCCTGCAGCACCTTGTCGTTGACGGCCTCGTCGATGTCCAGGATCAGCAGCGCGTTCCCCCTAAGCTCGAGGCGTCCGAGGTGCATGGCGCTGATGTTGATATCCGCATTACCGAGTATCGTGCCGACAGATCCGATCAGGCCGGGTCGATCGCGGTGATCGCTGACTAGGAAGTAGCCCTCCCTGGGCACGATGTCTATCCAGAAATCGTTGATCCTCGCGATGTGCGGCTCGCTCCTTATCGTGGTGCCCGCAACGGTAAATTTGCCGGTCGTCGTGATCATCTCGATGGTGATCATATTGGCATATACTTCACACGTGGGATCGGTGGTCTCGGTTATCTTCAATCCGCGCCGCTGCGCGATCATGTTAGCGTTGACCAGGTTGACCCGCTCCTCGACTGTGCCCTCGATCAGCCCGCCGATGATATTGGCCTTCAGCGCCGAGGTATCGCAGCCGGCGATCTCGCCTTCGTATTTAATGTTGATGCTCTGCATCTGACCTTCGCCCAGTTGATGGAGCAGCTTGCCCATCAATTTGGCGATGCCGAGGAATGGGCCTATGATGGCAAGTGTCGAAGCAGGTATTCTGGGAATGTTCACTGCATATCTCACAGGGTCTCCCTTGAGCACGGCGATGATCTCTTCGGCCACGTCGGTCGATGCCAGGATCTGTGCCTCTGTAGTGGATGCGGCCAAGTGCGGCGTGACGATGATCTTGTCGCTTCCAAAGAGCACGTTCTCCGTAGCAGGCTCTTTTGTGAATACATCGACGGCCGCGCCCGCTATCTTGCCCTCCTCAACTGCTTTGAAGAGCAGCTCTTCGTCTATGATACCGCCGCGGGCGCAGTTGATGATACGTACGCCGGTCTTGAGCTTCGCCAGTTCCTTCTCGCCGATAAGCCCCTTGGTGTCGCTGGAGAGCGGAGTATGCAGGGTGATGAAGTCCGATTCCTTGAGCAGTTCATCGAGGGAAACCATCTTGACGCCCAGGTTGGCGGCAAACTCGACGGAGACGAAGGGGTCGTGCGCGATGACCCTCATCGCCAGCCCGATGGCGCGCTTGGAAACCTCCGAGCCCACATTCCCCAGTCCGACGACGCCGAGGGTCTTGTTCCTTAGCTCCATACCCATGTAGTCCTTGCGCTTCCACTCGCCGCCCTTAAGCTTCTGATGGGCCTGAGGTATATGGCGTGCCAGCGCCATCATAAGTGCGATGGTGTGCTCCGCAGCCGATATGGTATTTCCCGTAGGGGCGTTTACTACCATGATGCCGTTCTGGGTGGCGGCTTCCAGGTCGATGTTGTCCACGCCGACTCCGGCGCGACCGATTACCTGGAGTTTTTTGCCTGCCTCGATAATCTCTGCTGTTACTTTGGTCTCGCTTCTTACGGCGATCGCATCGTATTCCCCGATGATGTCTTTGATTTCGTCTTTGGTCATCCCTGTTTTGACGTCAACTTCGGCATAAGCGCTAAGTGCCGCTACCCCCTCTTTAGCGAGAGGGTCGGCGACTAGAATTTTAAAATGGTGACTCATATATCCCCCTTAAGTTTTGAAAAATACTATTTTTATACTCGTGGCGATCTGTAGAAGCTCTCCCTTACGATGCTTAGCTCGCGGGAGAGCCGATTCCAATTTCCCCAGTCTTCATCTCTCCTCCTCTTATCGCCTCTTTCATGATGAGACCCAGACCGGACAATCCTTCCTGTAGCGTTGCGATTGTCGGTATACGGTTATCATTATACCTGAAATTGCATTTCTTAAAAAGATGGGGTTAACGTCATTTTGCGATATGGAGGAGCAATCCAGTCCTTATCTGGTGATTCCCGTGGGGGCACGGCACGCCGTGCCCCCACGCCCGTGAAACGGTTTTTGTGAGCGTTCCCCAAAAACTCTCCATCGGCGCATTATCGAAGCAGTTCCCTTTCCTGCTCATCGATGCTTTCAGCCCGCACCGTTCAAGAATATTTCTGTACTCGTGGGAGCAATATTGACTGCCCCGATCCGAGTGGTGAATCAATCCCTTAGCCGGGCGTTTGGCTGCCATAGCTCGCAAC
>JAYEHL010000004.1:0-6171 GCA_034659515.1 Chloroflexota bacterium
GAAAAAATAGGCATAATATCTGTAGCGCAGACCAAATACCACCCCAATCGGGCCGATGCTAAAGAAGGCGAAATGGCTTATGAAGCTATAAAGCAAGTGCTGGAAGAGACCGGCCTCAAATACGTCAACGACGGCACCGGCATCGATGCCGCCGTCAGCTGCTCCCAGGACTATCGGGACGGCCGCACGATATCGAGCTTGAACGTCGCCTCGTTCATTGGGACCCACTTCAGATCCGAAGAGAAGGTTGCAGACGATGGCATCAACGCTGTCTTCTACGCCATGATGCACATACTCTCGGGAGAGCACGATACAGTTCTCGTAGTAACCCACTGCAAGGAATCCATGTCATCCCCAAGCCTCGTAGAGAACCATGCATTCGATCCTATTTTTATGCGCGGCCTCGGCCTGGATTTCCTGTCGGCGGCGGCGATGCAGGCAACACGATACATGAGCAAATACAAGATCACCCCTGAACAGTGCGCTCAGGTCGCGGTGAAAAACCGTGGCAACGCCAGGAACAATCCCCTGGCACAAGAACCGATGAACATCACCGTCGCCGACGTGCTCAACTCAAAGATGATATGCGACCCGATACGTGAGCTGGACGCCAAACCGGTATCCGACGGAGCCTGCGCTATGATCCTCGCCCGCGAGAAAAAAGCCGAAAAGTTCTGCAAAAAACCGATATGGATCAACGGCGTCAGCAACTGCTACGAAGCGCACTACCTGGGAGACCGCGACCTCGCCGACTGCAAAGCCCTGACGAAGGCTGCCAAAAAGGCGTATAAAATGGCGGGGATAACAGACCCCATAAAAGACATTGACGTTGCGGAGATATCCGAATACTATTCTTATCAGGAACTCCTGTGGATGGAGGGTCTGGGCCTCTGCGGACGGGGTCAAGCGGGGAAACTGCTGGAGGGCGGAGACACTCGCATGAACGGCCGCCTTCCGGTGAACCCATCGGGCGGTATGCTCGCAGGCAACCCGTACGAGGTGGGAGGGATGGCACGCGTCTGTGAAGCGGTGCTGCAACTACGCGGCGAGGCTGGAAAAAGACAAGTGTCCGGAGCCGATATTGCCCTGGCCCACGGCGCTACGGGGATATGCGGCCAGCTCCAGACAGTAATGATCCTGAGTAACAGTTAATCGGAGGTAGATAAGATATGGCCAATAGAGTGGCTATTACAGGCATAGGCCTGACCCACCAGGCGGCCCGCCGTCCCGACGTGAACGATGCGGAGATGATAAATGAGGCGGTGCGGATGGCCCTGGCCGATGCCCAGCTTGAAATAAAGGACATTGATGCCGTTCTCACAAACAACATGGATGGCTTCGACGGCACCCACCTATCCGATTCTATACTGGTCGACGGGTCGGGCGCATATATGAAGTCGGGGATGAAGTTCAATACCGGCGGCACAGTTGGTTCCACCGGAGCGATCTCCGCATTCAACATGGTGGCATCGGGCATATTCGATGTAGTGCTCACCATAGGCCATCAGAAGCAGGAGCGGGGCAACACTATGGGCACGCTGTGCGGAGCCGCTCCCGGCGAACTCAGGGAGTTAGTGCAGGGGGCCATCGGCGCGTTCGCGCAGGCTGCAGTGCAGTATATGAAAAACACCGGCGCCAAGCTTGAGCACGCCGGAATGGTACGGCTGAAGTCCGACCGTAATGCATGCCGCAACCCATACGCACACCTTCGACTCGGATTGAAATCGATCGAAGATGTGGACCAATCGCCCATGCTCATCTGGCCGCTCAGGCTGCTCGACTTCTGCCCTCAGTCATGCGGGGCCTGTGCCATGATCGTTGCCTCAGAGAAAGCGGCCAAGAGGATTACAAAGAAACCGGTGTGGGTAGCTGACCACGAGACGGTGCACGAGATGCAGAGTGAGGTCGTCTTCGGTGGCGATGAGGAGAAATCCCAGCAGATAGCAGCGAAACGACTGTACAAGCGCAACGGCATCACAGACCCTGCCAAGGATATCGACTGTTTCGAGCTTTACGAGCCCAGCAGCTGGGAGGAAATGTACCTCTACGAGCACTTCTTTTTAGCTGAGCACAACAAGGGATGGAAGATGATCGAGAAAGGCGTGACCGAGCTCGAGGGAGATATCCCTGTCAATCCATCGGGAGGCGTGCTGGCCACCAACGCCATCGGCGCTACAGCGATGGTCCGAATCGCGGAGGCTGCACTTCAAATTCGCGGCGACGCCGGCGAGCATCAGGCCACCAAGGATGTAAAGACGGCCTTGGCTTCAGGCCTCGGCGGGACCAACTGGACGACACTCGTTCTATTGAAGCGATCGTTATAGCAGGGAGACACAGAATGACAGAGGAACAAAAAGAAGAATTCATCGGCGTAACCTTCGTCTCCGATATGCCTTACGATTGGGCGATGGGCCCGTACAGCGGCAGGCTATTCGAGGAGATGCGCGATAACAAGAAGCTGTGGGGCATCAGGTGCCCGGGTTGCAAGCGTTTGCTGTTCCCGCCTGAGGCGATGTGCGGCTACTGCTTCACAGAGGTAAACGACGACTGGGTCGAGATGAAGGATACGGGAACGCTGGTACAGTTCACCAAGGCTGGCATGCCTGTGTTCGACAACAGGACGGGTATGCTGAAGGGAGCGGAACGGCCATTATCGAACGTCCAGCTGGACGACGGCCCGTACATCATGCACTGGCTGGAGGAAACAGACATCGACAAGCTCAAGCTGGGAATGAGAGTGCAGGCGGTGTGGCGGGAGCACGGACGCGGCCGCGGCTACGAAGATATCATGTATTTCCGAATCATCGAGGAGAGCAGCAATGACTAATAAGACAGCCGAGCCGGTCGTCTTCTCCGGCCACCTTAAGATACCCTATAAATTCGAAGCTGGCATGACCGGCACCAGGTTTCTTAAGGAGTTACGTGACAACAAACGCATAATGGGCCTGAAGTGCTCCAAATGCAATCGAGTTTACGTGCCCCCTCGTTCAACCTGCAAGGAATGCTTCTCCCTCATAGACGAATGGGTTGAAGTAAGCAACGAGGGAAAACTGCTCACCTACACCGTGCTGCGCACCAGGCGCGATGCCGAGGATGTAATCCTCGGGAGACACCTCCCTGTAGCATACGGGATCATCAAGCTGGACGGCGCCGACACCGGCTTCGTTCACATGCTCGGCGAAGTCGATTTCGACAAGCTGAGAGTCGGTATGAAAGTAAAGGCTGTATTCGAGGAAGAGCGAACCGGCAATATCCTCGATATCAACTACTTCAAACCTGTATCCTAACGATTTAAAGAGGTGATACGGTGACACACCATGAAGGCGCGCTAACGGGATATCGAATCTTAGATTTAACGGACAGCAATGGTGCCTACTGTGCCAGGCAGCTTGCGGACCTCGGAGCCGAAGTTATTAAAATCGAACCTCCCCAGGGCGATCCCGGCCGCTCCATACCGCCGTTCCTGAACGATGATCCGCATCTCGAAAAAAGCCTCTATTTCATCTACCGAAACGCGAATAAGAGGGGAATAACCCTCAACCTCGAATGCGAAGAGGGGCGGGATATCTTCAAAAAGCTGATCGAAAAGGCCGATGTGATCGTGGAGAACTTCGGGTCGGGATACATGGACGGGCTCGGGCTGGGTTACGAGGTGCTCGAGAAGATCAATCCTAATATCATCTTGACCGGCATCACCGAGTTCGGCAACGATGGCCCGTACAAGGATTACAAGGGATCGAATATTGTCGACTTTGCGCTGAGCGGCGTAATGATCACCAGCGGTTATCCTGGCAAGGCCCCGACCCTGCTTCCCGGCACGCCGGCCTACGACGCTACATCGATGATTGCCGATGTGGAGATACTGGCGGCGCTCTATACGCGCCCCGCGATAGGCAAGGGGCAGAAGATAGACATATCCGTACATGAAGCTGCCAGAACCGGGCTCTACCCATGGTCGGTGCCTATCTATTCTCACTCGCTCACGCCCGACGGGCCGCTGCCCGGTCCGGAGACACGGCTCGGTGACTCCATCTACCCGGTATACCCGGTCAAGGACGGTTACATCCGGGTAATCGCACTAACGCCGCGGCAATGGCAAGCCCTCGTAAAAGTGCTCGGCAGCCCCGACATTCTAATGCTTCCCGAATGGGAAAACTTCATCTATCGAATAGGCAACTCCCAGGATCTATACGCCATTATGCTTGAGTTCACTACACAATACACTCAGGTAGAGATTTGGGAGGCCGGCTTCCGTGAGGGAGTGCCGATCGCGCCGATTTACGACATACCCACGTTCATCAACAGCCCCGATGCCGGCGCCAGAAATTTCTTCGTGGAAGTGGATCACCCCATTATCGGCAAGGGAACATATCCGGGTTCGCCCTACAATTGGACGGAAACCCCACCGCACGTCAAATGCGGCGCTCCGCTTCTGGGGCAGCACAACGGAGAGATTTACTGCAACGAGCTGGGGCTTTCAAAAGACGAATTGATTATTTTAAGAGGCGCCGGCGTTATATAGGGAGGATATGAAGATGGCACGAACCGCTCTCGAAGGAATATTGGTGCTCGATCTCGGAACCGGCGTAGCCGTCCCCGATGGCATCAGATTGTTGGCAGAGCTCGGGGCAAATGTAATAAAGATCGAGTCAAGCCAGAACCTCGACTTCGTAAGGACCATCGCGGCGGAGAAAAATTCAAGTGCCGGGTTTAATGAGACCAACCGCAACAAGCGCAGCATAGGCGTGGACCTGACGACGGAGAAGGGCAAGGAACTGGCAGAGAAACTCATTAAAATGGCAGACGTATTCGCGGAGAACCTGCGCGGCGGAGTAGCCAAGAATCTAGGCTTCGATTACGAGTCGATACGCCGTATCAAGCCCGATATCATATATCTTAGCAGCCAGGGCTTCGGCGGGGACGGCCCTCACAGCGACTATCCCGCATATGGCCCGATGCTATCATCAGGCTCCGGCATGCTTTCCATCTGGAAGCATCCTGACGATCCTTATCCGGTCGGCTCCAACTCTCCCCTGCCGGACCATATGGCGAGTAAGCAGTGTGCCATAGCGATACTGGCCGCCCTCGACTATAAGCGCCGCACCGGCAAGGGGCAGTTCATCGATATGGCTCAGACCGAGGTGGCCGCCGCCCTCATTGGCGAATCCTTCCTAGATTACACAATCAACAAGCGTGTACCAGAGCCAAAAGGCAATCGCAGTTCATACGCGGCCCCGCATGGCGCCTATCCCTGCGACGGCATTGATAACTGGGTTGCCATAAGCGTCTTCAACGATGAGGAATGGCACAACTTCGTTAAAGCCATAGGCAACCCCGACTGGGCCGGCGACCTCAAATTTGCGACCCTGCTGGGACGGCTGAAAAACGTCGAAGAATTAGACCTGCATATATCGGAGTGGACGACACCACAAGATGCATGGGACATACAAGAGCTCTTACAAAAAGCCGGCGTCCCGGCAGGCGTCGTGCAACGCGCTCCCGATACAATGAAAGACCCACAGATAAAACACGACAACGCTCTTGTTGAAATCGAACACCCCATTGTCGGAAAGCGCCTGTATCCGAACGTGGTCATTAAAATGTCTGAAACCCCTGCGGTGCCCAGCACCTCAGCCCCCTTGCTGGGACAGCACACAGACGAAATATGCCGGAAACTGTTGCAAATGAGCGATGATGAAATAAAGAAATTGAAAGAAGAAGGAATACTCGAAAGTCCGGATTCATAAAAAAATGGGAAAGGAGCTCAGAGTTATGAAGGCTGCTGTATTGTATGAAGCAGGTGCCCCGTTAAAAATTGAGGACGTTGAACTTGATGATCCCGGAGAAAACGAAATTCTCGTAAAGCTTGATGCCGTAGGCGTATGCCACACAGACCTACACTTTATGAAGGGTGAAATGCCAGCCCCGGTACCAGTAGTACCAGGACACGAAGGCGCAGGCATCGTCGAGAAGGTAGGCCCAGGAGTAACGACGGTGAAGCCAGGCGACCATGTAATAATGATGGTGGCCTTTAATTGCGGTAAATGCCGTTACTGCTACGAGGGACGTCCTACTTGGTGTGTGGAGAACCTCCCCATCCAGATGATGGCAACCCTGCCCTATGGTCAGACTCGGTTGCACAAGGGCGATCAGACTATCCATCACCTCTTC
>JAYEHL010000005.1:0-6025 GCA_034659515.1 Chloroflexota bacterium
CAGAGACGGCGATGCCGAGGTATATGTCATGAACAGCGATGGCACCGGAGTTATCAGGCTCACGAATTTACCCGATGCCACCGGTGCTCCTTGTTGGGCCCCCGATATGAGCAAGATAGCATTTGAACATAAAAACAACTGGGGAGACGAAGCGGATATCTATATAATGAACGCCGATGGATCAAATATAGTCAATATCTCTAATAATCCTGCCTATGATTCACATCCATCATGGTCCCCCGACGGCCGTCAAATAGCATTTGCATCTGACAGAGGGGGTAACTTCGAGATATATGTGATGAATACTGACGGATCAAATCCGATAAGGCTCACTAATCTCTCTGACCGATGGAATGATTTCCCCTGCTGGTCCCCAGACGGTGGGAAAATAGCCTTCACATCCCAAGGAGACTCCGATACAGCAATTTACGTTATAAATCCCGACGGGTCGAATCTTACAAATCTGACTCCGAACATTTCTGCAGCGGCTCTACCTCGATGGTCTCCGAACGGTGAGCAAATCGTCTTTTCATCCAATCGAGATGGCAACTGGGAGGTATATGTAATGGATGCCGATGGCTCCAATTTAACCAGGCTCACCAACAATACATGGATAGATATGTTTTGCTCTTGGGCACCTTGATTCGAGGCGTTCGAGAGGCAACTGAGATCACATATGGTTCAGGTCGCCGATGAGCTCGGCCATCGCCTTTGCGGGATCGAGGCCGTCATAGAGCACGCGGTAGATACGCTCCGTAATGGGCATATCAACCCCCAGGCCACGGGCAATCTTCAGCGCAGCAACGGTAGTAGGCACACCTTCAACGGCACTTCCGATAGTGGACATCATCTCATCCAGGGAGTAGCCGCGCGCTATCCCTTCACCCAGCGTGTGATTGCGACTCAACACGCTATCGCATGTAGCGAGCAGATCCCCCAATCCGGCAAGGCCTAAAAACGTAAGGGGGTTCGCACCGAGGGCCACGCCAAGCTTGGCGATCTCGCTGAGGCCGTGGGACATATATGCAGCCTTCGCGTTATCCCCGTAACCGAGGCCGTCCACCATACCGGCACCCAACGCGACTATGTTCTTCAACGCGCCGCCTAATTCAACGCCTACGACGTCATCGCTGGTATACACATGGAATGTAGATGAATGCAATATATCCCTCGCCACCTCGGCCACCGCTATATCATATGCAGCGACTACGCTGGCTGCGGGAAGGCCCGTCGCGATCTCTCTGGACAGATTGGGGCCGGAGAGAGTACAGATATTTTGGATGTAGTCCTGCCCGAGCTCATCGCTAACCACCTGCGTCATCCTCTTGCCGGTTTCCAACTCGAACCCCTTGGCGGCGTTCAACACCAGCGACCCGATATCGATATGCATCTTCGCCAGCGCAACGTTTCTGCGCATATCCTGCGAAGGGACGGCGAATATGACCATCGAGACATCCCGCAAGGCGCCAGCGATATCTCCGACAGGCGTCAGCGTTTTTGGGAACGGCATGCCGGGAAGTCGCTCCGTATTCTCACCATCGCGCCTCAGCTTTTCAGCTTCCTCATCCGTCCTCGCCCACAGCGATACGTCGATGCCCCTCCGCGCGAGTATGACCGCCAGCGTCGTGCCCCAGCTGGTTGTGCCGATGACGGAGACTCTCATGATATTTTCACCCTCTGTCCGATCTTGGGTTCCGTACCGGCAAGTAGCCTCTTGATATTGCCGCGATGGCGAAAGATCAGTATCGGCACAACGACCAGGGTGTAGGCCATATACGCATACGGCTCCTGACCGTATACGGCAAACGCTATCATAGCTATTACAGCGGTGACTCCTCCCAGGATGGAGCCCAGCGATATGTAACGGAATATCGCCACCTCCAGCAGCACCACGGCCAGTACGATGAGCCCGACCTGCCAGGATATCACCATCAGGGCGCCGAAGGCCGTGGACACACTGCGTCCGCCCCTGAACCCGATGTACACCGGCCAGCTGTGACCGACGACTGCGGCCGCGCCGCCGGCCATATGTCCCCACTCAAGCATCTCGGGCGCCGAATGGAAGATGGGCCACGCCAGGGCTACGGCGGCTGCGCCTTTCAGTATGTCGGAGAGCAAGACGATCAGGCCGGCCTTCACCCCTACGGTGCGCATAACATTGGTCATGCCCATGCTGCCGCTGCCGTAATCACGAACATCGATGCCGCGAGTCAATTTACCCAGCACAACACCGCACGGGATCGCCCCCAACAAGTAGCCGGTCACGATCACACCGATGAACTGGATAGCGATCATCTCTCCCCCTTCTGTTTGAAGATCAGGCGCAACGGAGTGCCCTTGAACCCGAAGTTGCGGCGCAGTTGGTTCTCCAGATACCGCTCGTAGGAGAAGTGCAGCAGCGACGCATCGTTGACCGAGAAGACGAACGTGGGAGGATTGACCTCCGCCTGGGTCGCATACAGGACATTGAGCTTTTTTCCCTTTATCGACGGCGGCGCATGGGATGCAATCATATCCTGCACCGCGCTGTTCAGCTGAGCGGTGGATATGCGTTTCTTACGCTCCTCAAAGATATCCTTCGATGATCTGAGAACATCGGCCACACCCCTGCCGTGTATAGCCGATGTATAAACCACGGGAATATACGGCATGAACCTGAGTTTCCTGCGCATATCCATCGTATAGTTCCTTTTGTCCGCCGTTTCTTCAACCAGATCCCATTTGTTAACGACGAGCACCATGCCCTTATAAGCCTGCTGCACGTAACCGGCGATATGTATATCCTGGGCGGTCAGCCCCTCCGTGGCCTCGGTGACAAGCAGGGCCACATCCGCTCGTGCGATGGCGCGCAACGCCCGCCCGACGCTGTACTTTTCGATGCCGCCTTCGATACGGCCGCGGCGTCTCATACCCGCCGTATCGATGATCAACATGCGCTCGCCGTCACGCTCGAATATCGTACCGATGGCATCCCTCGTGGTACCCGGCTTATCGGATACGATGGCGCGCTCCCTGCCCATTATCGCATTCAGCAACATCGACTTCCCTACATTCGGGCGACCCACGATGGCCAGCTTCATGATATCCTGTTCTTCCTCCGGAGGGAAGTACGGGAGCAGATCTATCAGGCTATCGAGCATCTCGGATACGCCGATATCGTGATAGGCACTCATGGGAATTGGATCGCCGATGGCGATCTCGTAGAACTCGGCGGCATCGTACTCGCGCCGCTCGTTGTCCGCCTTGTTGGCGGCGAGAACGACCGGTTTCCCGCATCGACGCAGCATCTCCGCCAGTCCCTTGTCGATTGGAGTGATGCCGTCGATAACATCCACCATGAAGACAATAGCATCGGCTTCATCGATGGCGGCCGATACCTGCATTTTTATCAACTGGGCCATATCGGTGGGAGGATCGAGCAGCAGGCCGCCCGTATCGACGATGGTGAAAGCACTGTCCTTCCATGAAACATCCGCATACAGGCGATCGCGGGTGGTGCCGGGTTCGTCTTCAATGATGGCGACCCGCTTCCCCACAAGACGGTTGAACAGCGTGGACTTGCCTACATTGGGCCGTCCCATGATGGCAACGATGGGTTTAGTCATTGCAGCAGTTTTACCAGTATCGCCTTTTGCATATGCAGCCGGTTCTCTGCCTCATCGAAGACGACCGACTGCGGCATTTCCAGAACACCGGCGGCGACTTCCTCGCCATAGTGTGCCGGCAACGGGTGCATGAAGATAGCATCGTTCTTAGCGGCGGAGAGCAGTTTCTCCGTCACCTGGTACCCCGCGAAAGCCTTGCGGCGCAGCTCCGCCTCCCCCTCTTGGCCCATACTGGTCCATACATCGGTATATACAACATCGGCATCCTGTGCCGCCTGTTTCGGATCGTCGATAACGAGGACCTGCCCGCTGTTGTTCTTCGCCTTGATCAGGATATCTTCCCGCGGCCCGTACCCGCCCGGCGACGCGATCCGGAACTCGATCCCGACCATCGAGCATGCGAGCAGCAGGCTGTTGGCCACATTGTTGGCATCGCCGATGTAAGCCACGGACAACCCTTCGAGCCTATCCTTCTTCTCGTAGACGGTGAGCAGATCGGCGAGTATCTGGCACGGGTGCTCCTCGTCCGAGAGGCCGTTGATCACTGGCACCGTTGCGTATTTCGCCAGATCGACGACGGTATCATGGGAAAATGTGCGGACCATTATGCCGTCGGCGTAGCGTGACAGCACGCGCGCGACGTCCGCCGCGGGCTCGCGCTTCCCCAGCCCGATCTCGTCCGGCGAGAGGTACACGGAGTGCCCGCCGAGCTGGAACATGCCCGCATCGAAGCTGACGCGCGTGCGCAGCGAAGGCTTCTCGAAGATCATCGCCAGCGTCTTGCCGGAAAGCAGCGGCTTCAGAGGATTGTGCTTGAGCTCCACGGCGCTCCGGATCAGCGCGTGTACGTCATCCGCTTTGAGATCGGTTATAGATAAAAGGTCTTTCATTTCTTCACGTCTCTAGTATAGGAGATAGTATATCATATTTGAATTCAAAACAAGAGGAATCGGGTAAGAAGTGCTCTTCGAGGGAAGGATGGAAGGGATGTAGGGCGGGCTGTGCCCGCTCTCGTGATTGCAATCCCCTGTACGAAAGGGGAACGAAGGGGGATTTGCCATTTGCTCGGCGCGGTGTTCTTCACCTCGCCGACAGTCATGAGGATTGTTGAAGGCGAAGAACACCTTCAACAGTAGCAACACAGTCACAAGTCCTGAAATGTGTCTTGCCTAAAAGACTCTAACTTCTTAAGGTAGTGTCCCGTCAAGTGGTGTAAAAACAGCCACCGTCGGTCTCCTCCATTGTTAAGTACATAAAGCCATAATCAGGGGTTCCTCTTCCAATCCCTCCTGAAGTTTCTTCATTGAGTCCATCGAGAAGCAGCGTCGTCCGATCTCCCATTCGTCCTGCTGTTCCATAAGGACGGCTCCCACGAGCCTGATAACCGCCTTTGGGTTGGGGAAGATACCGACAACGTTACTGCGGCGCTTGATCTCCTTGTTGAGGCGTTCCAATGTATTTGTGGAATGGAGTAGCCGCCAGTGTTCCCGCGGGAAAGCCATATAGGCCAGAATGTCTTCCTCATGCTCTTCCAGTTGTGCCGAGACGACGCTAAAGCGCGATCTGAGGTTATCAGCGACTCGCTGAAGCTGTGAATGAGCGTTATCCCGATCATCTTGAGCGAATATTGTACGGATGGAGGCTGCCACCATCGTCTGGTCGCCGCGGGGCACCCGCGCCAGGACGTTTCGCATAAAGTGTACCCGGCAACGCTGCCAGGATGCGCCGGTAAGGATGCTGCTAATGGCTTCTCTGAGGCCGACATGGGCGTCGCTCACTACTAGCATGACTCCCGTCAGCCCACGTGATACCAGTGAGCGCAGGAATTCCTTCCGGAAAGCTCCATCTTCACTGGGACCCACCTCCAGGCCGATCACCTCCCGCTCACCGGTCTCCCTGACGCCATAGGCAATGACCACAGCTTGACTGCTCACCCGACCGCCCTCTCTTGCCTTGATGTAGGTGGCATCGAGCCAGAGGTATGGATAGCGCCATAACAGGGGATGGTTGCGCCACTTCTCAACTTCTTCATCCAGTCCAGCGCAGATACGAGACACCTCACTCTTGCTGATCCCGCTGATCCCCAGGGATCTGACCAGTCTATCCACCTTGCGTGTGCTCACTCCCAGCACGTAAGCCTCTTGTACCACTGCCAGCATGGCATGTTCTACACGCCGTCGCGGCTCAAGTAGACTGGGAAAGTAGCTCCCGGTACGCAAGCGCGGAATGGCCAGCGGCACCGAGCCCACCCTGGTATCCCAGACACGCTCCCGATAACCATTGCGATAGGTTGCTCGAGACGGATTACGTTCATGCAGCCCCGCACCTATGTCTCGCGTGCCCTCCAGTTCCATGATTGCCTCCACCAGTACCTTTACTCCCTCCCGCAAGAAGTCGATATCACCATCAGCTCCAGACTT
>JAYEHL010000006.1:0-6006 GCA_034659515.1 Chloroflexota bacterium
ATGCAAATAGATCGATAATCGATATGGCCGGATATAAAAACAAAGAGGAGGTTATCGGACGCAGCGTATTCGATTTTACTTCTCAGGGCGATCGAGACAGAGCCATGCAGAACTTGGAAAAAATTTTCATCGAAGGTAAAAAGGCATACGGCGATCTGGAAGAGTATACGCTGGTGGACAAAACAGGCAGGGAACATTGTGTCGAAGTGAGTTCCTCAATCATACACGATAATGAGCAGGAGCCCAGATACATCATCACCGTCGTGAGAAACGTTACCCGGAGAAAATTTGAGGAGTTAGGGCGTATACGGTTTATAAAACGTCAGGAGAGCCTGCTAGCCATAAACCAGACACTCAGCGAAACACTCGATCTACAAGAATTACTGGATAAAGCTTCAACAAAAATAGTGGGCATAATGGATGTCGACGCCAGCGCTATCTATCTCCTGGACGAAGGAAGGCAACAGCTTAACTTAGGCGCTCAGTCCGGATTTTCAACCGGATTTGTTTCGGAGATAGGAACTGTAAATATAGATGAGGATGAAATCAGCAGGTTGTCTCAACACCGTAGCGCCGGCATTCGATTGGCCGAGTCTTTGAGCGAAGAGAACTATTCAAGAATAGTAGATGCTATTAACAGGGACAAGTTTCAGACTCTCACAATCGAGCCACTCCGTGCGAAGGGCAAGCTGCACGGCACCGTCTGCATCGCCTCCCGCGCAGCACATGGGACTACTGCAACCGACATGGAATTATTGCGGGCTGTGAGCAACCAGATAGCAGTAGCCATCGAGAACGCCGCTCTCTACAAAGATTCCGAGGAGAAAGCGAAGCGACTACAACTGATATCAGCGATATCGATGATCATCGGCTCAAGCATCGACATTAATTCCATATATGAAACTTTCTCGCAAGGTGTGAAAAAGCTTGTAGACTTCGACCAATCAAATATTACGCTCATAGAAGGAAACAATACTAAGGTCATTGCAGCAACCTACAGCGTAGAAACCGAGCTGGTCGTCGGCTCGACCATGTCGCTACCCTCAACGTCCGTTCAATGGGCCGTACTCAACAAGATGACGAATATCGCGGACGATCTTGCAAAAGAGAAACAGTTTGGAGTCGATAACATACATTTCAAAGAGGGCATGCGATCGGCCATCCGCCTCCCTCTGTACTCGAAGGGAGATGTAATCGGCACTTACAATCTCTTGAGCCACCGTCCAAGCGCATTCGGTAAAAGAGAGCAGCAGATACTGCAGGAGCTCACCACTCAGATCGCAGTCGCTATCGAGAACAGCAGGTTATTTACACGGCTAAAGCAGCACGAAAAAGAATTAGAGGCAGCAAACAGAGCGCTTGCCGCGAAAACATTAGATATGGAGATAAACAAATCCCTCTTGGACAGCGCCTACTTCAATATGGCGAAGACCGTCGTGCTGCTCGCCGAATCACGAGATCAGCATTCCGAACATCACTCCGAACGGGTAGCAGAATTGTGCCGCTGTCTCGCTTCCAAGATGGGCCTCCCTGAAGATGAAATCACGCAGATCGAGACCGCAGCCATGATGCTCGGGTTGGGCAAGGCTGAGATACCTGAGAGTATATTACAGAAGCCGGGGCCGCTAACCTCCAAGGAACGAGCCGAGCTACGGTCCTATCAGATGAAGGCTATAGACATGTTGCGGGTACCCGAATCAATGGATGGAGTAGTCCCTATTCTCGAGGGCATGCACGAAAGCTTCAACGGTGAGGGATATCCCGGTAAATTAAGAGGGAATGAAATACCGGTCGGTGCCCGCATCCTCGCAGTGACCGATGCCTACATCGCTATGATCTCTAACCGCCCATACAGGGATGCAATGACGGAGGAGCGGGCGCAGGATACCATCAGACAGGGATCGGGTAAACAGTGGGACCCGCAGGTGATCACGGCACTTCTGCACGTATTAAAGTAAGCTGTCGACCGCACAAGATTCGATATGCGCGCGGGTGCCAGCGCCGCTTCGCAGCCGGCGTGCCCCGCACCGATAACGATTACGTCATATATAGATTCGTTCAAATCCTACACTATAATTGTAACACCATCGGTTGGCACAGTCGACACCGATAAGCTGTTCGCGATATTGAAGACACAGGGGTCGGCACAACATATTCGAGAAATACTACGCTTCGCGCAGGTATCTCCAGATATCCTTTATGCCCGGTCGTTTACCGTACATCAGCAGGAACGTGCGAAAGACCTTCGAAGCCAGCCACGTCGCCGCGACGATCGAGACGATCATAATAGCAATGCTGGCGACGAGCTCCCAAAGAGGAAGCGACCCGATGCTGAGCTTCATAATCGCGGCTATAGGCGCGGTGATCGGGAAGAGGGTGAATATCGTGTAAACGATGTGGTCGGGGTTTGTTATGAACAATCCGATAAGCATCAGCGGCAGCACGGCGGGAAGCACTACGAGGGTGGTCCACTGGTTGCTCTCCCTCGCCGTCGAGCCGATGGAGCCGATGGCAGCGAACAACACTCCAAACAGCAGGTAGCCCAATATAAAATAGAGGATGGCGAGAAATATCATTCCAACCGATATACTCAGGCTTCCCAGAGCGACGATCGACGTTGATGCCACGGTTACGAAGATGAAGGCTGTCATGAGCCAGATCACGATCTGAAGCAGCCCGGCGACGCCGAGCCCCAGCACCTTGCCGATGAGCAATTGCCGCGCCGATACCGACGAGAGAAGTATCTCGATGAGGCGATTCTCCTTCTCCTCGGCCACGCCCTGCAAAAGATAACCGGACGAGAAGAACAGCGACATCAGGAACAACAACCCGAAAGCATACGGCATCACGAACGCAGACACCTCGTCCTCGGGCGGGACTATTTCGCCGGTCTCAGGATCCAATCTCAGCGATTGAGCGTAGAGCGGATTTTGCACCCTGGCGAGGGTCTCGCCGCTCACGTCATCGGTGAGGAGGTTGGCGATGAGGAAGTTCTCGATGAGATTCAGCGTTGAATACGGCGGCTCGAGCTCTCTCTTAGTGATGTACCTATCGATATCCCCGGTTTCCATGTAATCGGCGGGGATCACAAAATACTCGACGACGTCGCCGCCGAACAGGGCCTGCTGCGCTTCATCCTCTGTAGCATAAATTACGAAGGTTGCGCCGTCCGCAGTCGTGTATTCATCGAATATGCCGACGTTGTCCACGTAGCCGATATCCGGCTTCTCCAGCGGCGGCTCCTCCCCGGCCCACTGGGTGATGCCGTAGTAGGCCAGCATCCCCAGCAGCGCCAGCAGCGGCAGGCTCAATGTCATGATAATGTAGGAGAGCCGCTTTACCGCGGTGGAAAATTCGTGACGGGTTATTATCCAGACCTTATTCACCCTTTGACCACCTGGATAAATATTTCGTTGAGCGATGGTGTGGAGACCTCGAACCGATCGATGCGGACGCCGCTATCGATGAGCTGGTTCAGGATATCCTGCGACGGGGTGTCTCCGTCGAGGAACAACTCGACATGCTTTCCGTGCTCCTTCCTGCCTGTAACACCCTCGATCTCACCGATATCGCCCTCGCACTCAACGAACACGGAATTATTTCTGAAGCGCCACTTTATCTCCGCCAGCTCCCCGTAGAGCACAACCCGCCCCTGATTTATCATGAGGACGCGGTCGCTCATCTCCTCCACCTCGCTCATCATGTGCGTGCTGAGAATGATAGTCTTGCCCTGATCTTTAAGCTCCAGTATGACGTTCTTCAATAACATCCGGTTCACCGGATCGAGGCCGGCGAACGGCTCGTCGAGAACGATGAGGTCCGGATCATGGGCGATAGTCACCAGGAACTGTATGATCTGTCCCATGCCCCGGCTGAGCTCGCTGACCTTCTTATCCTTATTCGGGAACATGTCCGACTCTTTAAGAAGCGCCTCCGCCCGCTCTCTGGCGACAGTCGATGACACGTTCTTCAGGTTGGAGAGATATACCAGAGTATCGTAAACCTTCATTTTTCGATATAAGCCGCGCTCCTCCGGCAGGTAGCCGATCCTGTTTTTCGCATCCGGGTCCAACGGGCGTCCGAGGATCGCTATCTCGCCCGAATCCGGCTTGATAATGTCCATCAGCATTCGAATAGTGGTGGTTTTCCCCGCTCCATTGGGCCCGACGAGCCCCAATACCTCTCCCTTCAAAATATCGAAGGAGACGTCATTGACAACCGGTTTGCCGCCGTACGATTTGTTTATATGCGATATCTCCGCGAGCGCCTCGCTACTCGAAGCGTTTGCGGCAGTGACCTTCCGGCGGGTATCCTCGAACCTTGAGGCGACATCAGCGAACCGCTGCGCATCATCGCCATGTTCTACCTCCCCATTTCCAGCTGTCAGATCGGACCCACCGACATGGAACTCGCGATCCTTTCTGACCTGCCGCTGGCGGAAATAGACGCGCACCGATAAGACAATCACAATAGAGACGATGATGAATATAAATAGTAAAGTATCCATTTTATGACTTTTTGAGCTGCGTCAGATATAAATCAACCTGCAAGCAATGTCATCGCGATAAATGTTCAGACTTCACCTGCGTACGCGACTTTGACTTTACGACCTCGTGGAGAGTATACTTCACGCATTATAGACGGTCAACTTGAATACGGAGCGCACGAACAATGGAACAAATGGCGAACCGTTTGACAGGCTGGATAAAAGAACAGGTAACTATAGCAAATAGAACGGGCGTTGTACTTGGCCTCAGCGGGGGGCTCGACTCCGCAGTGGTAGCGGCGCTTTGCAAACGAGCATTCCCGGATAGCACCCTTGCCGCGATCATGCCGTGCCACAGCAGCGATATCGATGTCGCCCACGCCGGACTCTTAGCCGAGCGGTTCGATATTCAGACTGAATTTATAGACCTTGGCATGGTTTTCGATTATCTTCTGACTGTACTGCCTGGAACCGCCTCAAATGTTGAAAGCGATAAACTGGCGCAGGCAAACATCAAACCCCGACTGCGGATGACGACACTTTATTATCTGGCGGCGCAACACGACAGCCTCGTCATCGGCACGGGCAACCGCAGCGAAATCTCGATAGGTTATTTCACCAAATACGGCGACGGCGGAGCCGATATAATGCCGCTGGGAAATCTGGGCAAAGCGCAGGTTCGAGAACTAGCCAGGCACATGAATGTCCCGCGCGAGATCATCGACAAAGCGCCGTCGGGCGGGTTGTGGGAGGGGCAGACGGATGAGAGGGAGATGGGCGTGACGTATGAGGAACTCGATCGTTACTTGAGCACCGGCGAGGCGCGCGACGAAGTCAAAAAACGCATCGACTCGCTCATATCGGGGAGCACTCATAAACGCGCCCTCCCCCCGATACCACCTTTTTAACCGATTTCGATAAGGCCATTCCATCGGCACATCATTGTGTTTTCAAAAGCGAAAAAGAGATAAAATAACGGCGAACCAGACGTCGCTTGCCTTAAAACAATCGCTATGCTATGATTCACATGTAGTGAATCTCTTTGACACCAAGGAGTAAAATGTCCACAGAGAAACAGAAGGCCCTTGAGCTGGCTTTGAGCCAAATTGAGAAACAATTTGGCAAGGGGGCGATCATGAAGCTCGGGGAGGAAGCGATAAAGACTGGTATAGGGTTCATCCCCACCGGCGCTATCTCGCTGGATATAGCTCTGGGCATCGGGGGCATACCCAGAGGCCGGATCACGGAGATATTCGGTCCCGAGATGAGCGGCAAATCCACGCTGGCTACCCATATCATCGCCAGCGCACAGCGTGAGGGTGGCACAGCAGCGTATATCGATGCGGAGCATGCCTTCGATCCATCGTATGCAACCAATTGCGGTGTCAAAGTAGAGGAGATGCTCATTTCCCAGCCGGACACGGGAGAGCAGGCGCTGGAGATAGCGGAGGCGCTGGTCAGAAGCGGGGCTGTAGATGTGGTAGTCATCGATAGCGTTGCCGCGCTCGTGCCGCGAGCGG
>JAYEHL010000007.1:0-6000 GCA_034659515.1 Chloroflexota bacterium
TGCTCCTCTATATCGCTGCCCAGAAGCCCTATCTCGCCCGCCTTCCGCATCAGCCGGCGGGTGACTTCGAATTCCTTGCGCTCTATCTCCGGTATGCGGGGCCGCACCTCGTTCTTTATGAAACTATCGGTGGTATTGATAAGCATGCGGTGAGCTTCTTTAAAGTCCTCCGGCGTGAACACCTCTGCGGGCAGTGTATAGTCAACGACAAAAGCCCCCCCTTTTTTCATTACCACCTCTTTCATGGGCGTTTCTTTGTTCTTGTCATTGTCACTTGCCAGGTGCAGCGGAATATAACACCCATCCTGAGTAGATGTCAAGGTAAAACAGGAGCATGACAGGGATAAATAAGCCGAAAGGCCTAATTATTCCGCAATTGCATTCATCTTTGTTGACTTGTTATGCCGAAGTGTGTTAAAAGCGGATTATCGCATCCACGTGAAGAATCTGGGCTGGATAGACGGTGTGTTACCGTGACGATGGTTTCAGTATGCCGATGAACGAGCAGGGCAAGCCTGATTGCGGGTTCGGCAGCTAAAAAAAGGAGGTTCTAATGGCTGACGAAACTTTTGATGTTGTGATAGTGGGGGGTGGTACCAAGGCGCTGTTCCTCGCCATGTATCTTATCAAATACGCAAATATGAGCGTGGGAATCTTCGAGAGGCGGCATGAGATCGGCGGCTGCTTGGCTACTGAGGAGATCGCCGCGCCGGGTTTTCGCGGCAACACCCACGCCTCCATCCAGTTGCCTTTCTATTACACGGCGCTTTATCGTGACTTCCCGGAGATATGGGAATACGGTTGCCGACTGGAGCAGCACCTGGTAGGCAATGGAGCTTCATTCCTGGATAAGCAAAACTGTCTGGCGATCTACAGTGAGAAATACGACTTCGATCAGACCCGCACCGCAAAAGAGATCGCCCGCTTCTCCGAGAAAGACGCCGAGAAGTGGCTCAAGTTGCGGAAATACTGGCTCACCCCGGAGGCGCAGAACGTCCAGTTCGATATGATGTACAAACCGGCAGAGATACGGGCTGCCGATCCTAAAGTATTCGAGCGGCAGCTGGCGGTATACCCGCACATGGTAAAGGTGGGCGCGGGCGTCGATCCCGACGCGCTTACGCTTGCAGCCCCGCACCTGCATAACGTGCGCGAGCTATGGGAGAGCAAAGAGATGCAATACATCAACCTCAGGTTCGTGCTCTCCTCATCGATGGACCCGACGCAGCCCGGTGCCGGCGCGTGGACACACGGCTTCGCCGCGATGATGCCGTCGCTGTGCTTCATCCCCGGCGGCACCCACCAGGTCGCACACGCAGCCCACAAGATACTATGCCGCGATGGAGCGAAGTTCTTCCTCGGCCAGGAGGTTAAGAAGTGCATTATCGAGAGCGGCGAATGCAAGGGCATCGAGCTTATTGATGGCAGCCAGATCAAGGCCAACAAGTTCGTAGTCAGTACCTTGAACCCGAGCCAGCTTGCCTTCGACCTCATCGGCGAGGAGTATCTCGATGACAGATTCAAGCGCCGCATCGAACTGATAGAGACCGAGTTCGGCTGCCTGATGTGGTACACCTTCGCTATCAAAGAGGCACCCAGGTACGGTGTAGCTTCATTCAACTCCGACATCAACGATACCTTCTGGCTCGGCCTGGCGGAAAACGCCGATCCGATGCACGTGTGCAACGAGGCATATTACTCTCGCCTGGGCCAGTGGCCGCCTCTCAAGGATTTCTGCCCTACCGTGTGGTGTCACAGCCTCGTCGACCCGCTGTATGCACCCCCGGGTTACCATACAGCCAACAACGAGCAGTTGGGGCCTCCGGCCACAGCCCACACCGAGGATGAGTGGCTGGATATCAAGACGTGGTACGCCGAGCAGCTGATGTCGCTCTGGGAGAAGCACGCTCCCAATATGAACTGGGACAACATCATCGGTATAGACTACAACACGCCATACGACAACCTTCGAATGAAGAACCTCGCGCCCAACGGAAGCATAGGTATCGTCGACCGAATACCGCACCAGACGGACGAGAAGCGTCCGATACCGGAGCTTGCCAACCATCGAACTCCTATCAAGAATCTGTATGCCACCGGCGCGGCCTGGCATCTGGGCGGGAACTCCGGGGCCACCGAGTCCTACAACTGCTACCAGATCATAGCTAAAGACCTCGGCCTGCCCGGCCCGTGGCAGGAGGCAGGCAGTGAAGAGCCCGACTCGCTGGTGCAGACGTGGAAAGAGACGCTTAAAAAGACCAAGGAGTCACCGTATAAAAGTTCGGTGGCGTAGGGGATAGATTTTGTGTTAATGTGAGAGCGGGGCCGCTTGACGGCTCCGCCCTTTTTTATATGGTGGGCCGGGACCATCCTACCGGGCCACGGTATTATAGTGATTCTTGCGTTTTCGGTGAGATGTAGTGTCCGCGGAGTAACAAAACTATCTATCGGAATTCCGCGCTGTCGATGGTGCATCGGAAGAACTCGCCCTCCGTCTCGAACCGCGGTGTGTCGAAGTACCATCCGACCCTGAGGCGGGTCGGGATCGTATATCCATTGAAAGTGCCTTCGTTCTCAGCGAAACAACCGAAGTCGATATGGCGGAAACCTCTGCCGTCGGGGTTGCCCCAGCGCTGCATTTTCAACGACTCGATACGGCCTCTGTCGTCAATTCTGCATTCGAGGTCCGATTCGTGACCATCGGTGGTGAACTTTGCGTGAAGGCGCGACGAGTCCGTCGCCGTCCACGAAACGCTGCTGTCGCAGAGTGCCGATGGCAGCCACACTGCCTCGCCCGCGACACGACCGGCTGCAGATCGCGTGATATCGGGACCGGAAGCAGTCATGACAGGGATAATGCCGAAGAGCCTCCATCGCATGGAGCCTTCGCCGTCTACGAGGCGATCGAAACCTCTTATCGGCATGCCGTTCATGCGCACAGTGGCGCTCCAGATAAATCCGCGGTCCCGTACGATAACCTGCTCCGCCGTGAATGGAAGCCAGCGCTTGATCTCGCCGTGCATCCGCAGCCGAACCGCCGAGGAGAGTTGCGTTCCGGGGGCTATAGCGTGTTCGAGGTAGCGCCGCGCCGGTTCGGGGAGGGAGGATATTATATCGGGCTGAAAGGCGCGGTCGCCGGGTGACGCCGAGTTCCACAGATCATCGAGTGAAAATCCTTTTGCCATCGTTGCCCTCCAGCGTTGTAGTAACGAATTATATTAATTTGCCGGTTTCATTGCAACGCCTTCGTTTTCGGCGAGGTGGAGAATGCCCGCTCCTCCGGCCCGATGCCTTCTGCGATGGCGTGGGGCTATAGCCGCGGTGTTGTCCCACAGGGATTCGTATACGACGATAGCTTTTATGGCACTTGTCTGAATTCCTTCTAGACGTGAGTTTTTTCAAGATGCTGAGAGATGAGTACCTTGATCAAGGACTGGCGGGGGACGCCGAGCCTTTTGGCTTCTCTATCCAGGGAATGAATCATCCAGAGAGGAAAGTCTACATTGACCCGCTTCTGCTCTTGCGCCGGACGACGTGCCTTCGACATGTCCAGGTACTTTGTGATCTCTTCTCCCGAATCAAATTTCTTGTCGAACTCTTTAGCTTTCATAAAGTTCCACCTCCTCTTTCCGTGATCGACGGACAGAGATAATTCGAATTTGCTCGTCTCGCCGGGTAATGATTCCCGACCAGTGTTTACCATCGATCTTGCCTATGACTACACATCGCGGTTCATCGGCTGTACGAGCTGGGATCTCGATCAAGTCAGGGTCATCCAAAAGGGCTTGCGCTTCGGTGAAGTCGATTCCATGCTTTTGCTTGTTTGAATCGCTCTTCTCCTGATCGAACTCAAATTCCATGATATAGATACTATACCAATCAGATATACTTTGTCAACCATGTATTGCAGCGGGAAAGCGGTGGGCCGAGTCCACCCTGTGGGGCTACACAATGTTGTCCAGATGCCTGGCCAGACGTTTGGCAAGACAGACTACCGTCAATGCGGGGGGCTGGCCGGGGGCCTCGGGGAATACGCTGGTGTCGCAGCAGAAAAGGTTCTTGACCTCCGTCTGCAGGTCCGTATCCAGCATCTTCCCAACCCGCGTTGTCTGGCTTGGATGCCCCATGACATTCCCGCTGAAATGTATGTCATTGGGGTCGCATCCCGCTTTGATCAATATCCTGCGCAAACGACCTTGGCGTACTCGGCCCTGAGGGTGTCTTTCTCGGTTATCGTCTTGCTCAATTTGCCACTGAGAAAGACCTTGCCCTTATCTTCATCGGAGATATTAGCGAACACGCTGAGGACTTTTCGACCGCGGTGCAGATATCGAACGGCCTTCAGGGGCTCGTCTCCCAGAGCCTGTGAGACCCATGCGATAGGGGGAGACTGCATCGCCATGAAGCATATCTCGTGCTCGTCATCGTGCCAGCCGACGGTCATGTTGTGCTCGCCGCCGTTGCCCGGGCCGTCTTTGACAAAGCCGAAAGCGAAGAATGCGGGGTCTCCGGCGAACCAGCTGCCCGCCTCCCATAGTCCGGAGCGCTTCAGTATCGGGGCGGTGCCCCCGCCGCCGGCGCTGCAGACCACCACCTTTGCATTGATGTGATATTCCGTTCCACCTTTGATAGCAACGACACCGCCGGCCACGCCGTTCTCATGGATAACCTCTCTAACCGTTGTCCTATCGAGGATGGTCGCACCGTTTTGCGCGGCTTCATCCGCCCACTGCTTGCCGGTCCAGGTGGCATGCCTGCCGCAGCCGGAGGTGCAGTATTCGCATCCAACCTTGCACTTGCTGAAATCCACGTGCCTGAGCTGCTTGGTCCACGGAAATCCCAGGTCGTTGGCCGCTTCCCAGATGCGCCGGGTGCCCGGCCCTATGAATTCTTCAGGGGGCTCCGTTACCCTGGTATCACGGTCGGCCTCGTCCAGCAGGTCTTGAGGGAAATCTATACCGTAGTTTTTCCAGTAGGGTAGATTGGGACGGAAGGCCGAAGCGCAATATATCATAGTGCCGCCTCCGACGCCCTTGCACATGTTCAGGGGGTCGCCTTCGATGGTCGTTTGAACCGGGAGGCCAATTCTGATCTTGGATTCCAGCCGCCGGAAAGTCCCCAGTGGCACCGGCCATCCAAGCATTTTATCGCTGTTAGCCCCTCGCTCAATAAGGATTACTTCCTTTCCCTTCTTGGCGAAATGCCTGGCTATCTCACAGCCACCGGGGCCGCCGCCCGCCAGCACGATATCCGCATCCAGCCTCTTGACCTTCTTAGCCATAATACCTTCACAAATTACTCGAACATGATTTCAGTCCCAAAGATAGTCGCTTTCATGTATAGTGGCATTCTACAACTGTCGATAATGTCGGTCAATCTCAAATTTGTATATTTGAGTCCGGTGAGGTGGAGAGGGTTTTATGTGGCGGGAAAGCGGCGGGAGATGGCGGCGGTGTTGCTCCACAGGGACTCGTAGACTTCGATGGCTTTCATGATGCTCCCTCTCCGAAGTCGAAAGTGTTAATCCGTATTCGTCGAGATAAAGAGCACGGTATGCCGATGGGATTGCTGCTTACGAAATCAGCCAGAATGCCCCGTGCTGTGCACGGGGATGAATGGCCATATAAATAGATAGCTTCCTTTTTGATGCCCCGCCTTGTAGGCGGGGTAATTCACTAGCGATTCAGCTAAACTGCATGTTTCATCGGGCAAAGGAGGGTAAGCCGATGGCGTATCCAGCGGTTGGATGGTGGCATATGATGAATCAGTAATCGGAAAAGGCTGCCTCCCAACGTTTCCTGGGGTTATCAAAACGCACGTGCTTCGGATTGAATGCTTCCGTCTCGTATCCTTCGCCAAGCCACTCCAGCAGCTCGTTGTAATCCTTATGGGTAGGATCATGCATGACTTCCAAAAGGTGTTCGTACCCTCCGGATCCGCCGCAATCCTCCGGCGGACAGGCGCGCGCGCCGTCAACACATCTTGGGTACTTGGTTCTCG
>JAYEHL010000008.1:0-5950 GCA_034659515.1 Chloroflexota bacterium
TGCTGGACATTTGCGCGCACTGAACGTCTCTTGTGGAAGGCTTCCTTCACATGCCAGTAAGCGAACACCATCAGCCCGACGATGATGACGCTCAGGAAGCTTATGCTGCGGTCGATTAAGGCTATCGACCAAGCGCTGGCATGGGAGAGAGATATCGTCAGCAGTCCGGCGACGCCGGGCTCCACCAACCCCAAGCCACCCGGCGTGAGCGGGATGGCGGTGATTAAGGCGTTCGCCAGCGCTGCGAATATAAGCAGCCCGATACCGATCTCTACGACGTTGAACCCCAGCGCCTGAGCGACCAGTATTAACCGCCCGGCCTCCAGCAGCCAGATTGTCACGGTCATCAAGATGAGGAGAGGTAGCTGTCCGAAGCTGCTCAGTGTGCCCTGCTCGAACATCGTATAATAAAGCTTGATCTTCTTCGGCAGATACTTGGCCAGCTTGTGACCGAAGCGCCCCATACCCCCAACAACGGCACCGATCACAACAAGCAGAATGATACCCGCTATCAGCACCACCCCGAACACCGTCCACGCATGTCCCCCGGTGAGCAGCAGCCAGATGATGGACACTATCGTTAAAAGGACGATTACGATTATATCGAGGAAGCGCTCGGCGAGGAGCGTGCCCAGCGTCTTGGAGAAGCTGACGCCGGTTTTCCCCCTGAAAAGATAGGCTCGGTAGGCGTCCCCCATCCTGGCGTACAGAATGGAATTGGTGAACCAGTTGATGACGATCATCTGGGTGAGGCCCCACGTGGACGGCATCGCAACGTCCTGGTCCTCCCGTATACCGGCGTGGTGCAGGAGGTAGCGCCAGCGAACGGCTCTTACAGGAAAGCTAAGATAATGGCACAGGAATGCAAGGGCGAAGTACCAAGGGTTGCAGTCATTAATCCTACTCCATGTCTCGCTGAAATCTACATCTAGCTGATTGAAGATAAAGACTATGAGGCCGATGGCGATGGCGAAGGAGATGAGCGTGCGGAAATTAAAGAACCGTTTGCGGAGGGATATCTTTCCTTCCTCCGGAGATTCTTCCAGAGCGGGGGGCTTTCCTTCGTAATCCTCGGTCAACTGAATTCCTTGGAATTCCGCAACAGCGGGCGTTTTTGCGGTATGCCCGATCGCCTGGGATAGCGTTCGGGCGTATCCGTCACCTTATCGATAATCACGAGTGCCCTATCGTCGAGCTCCTTCAACCTCAAGTGCATAACACTTTTCAGCCGCCCACCTAAAACACCTATTGCCGCCTCAGCTTCATTCAATTCATCATCGACATCTTTTTTTTTCATAGCGACAACGACGCCACCGACAGCGCAAAAAGGCAGAGTCAGTTCCGCCAGTGTTGCGAGTCGGGCTACCCCCCGCGAGACTACGGCATCGAAGCATTGGCGATATCGACTATCTCGTGCCAGGTCCTCCGCCCTGCCGGCGACGATCTCCACCCTTTCCAATCCGAGAACGTCTATAAGGTGTTCGACAAACGAGGCTTTCTTCTTTACGGAATCGAGCAAGATAACCTCGACATCCGGATATAATATCTTGAGCGCCAGCCCCGGCAGTCCGGCCCCCGAGCCTACATCCAGCACCCGGGCGGGCATTTCGGAAAAAGCCAAGGAAACCGTGATGGAGTCGAGGAAATGCTTTATCTGCACATCTTCATAGTCGACTATGGAGGTCAGGTTCAACCGCCGGTTCCAATCGATTAGCTCATCGAAGTAAATTTGAAAACACTCTACCTGGCGTTGCGTAAGCGAAAAACCCAATTGATATGCACCTTTTATGAGCCCGTCCATTATTGTCAACATTATATTACGCCCGACCCATGTTGGACACCCCCTATAGCGAGGTCAAACCAAACCCCCCAAGAGACAAAAGCAAATGTCATATGCCTCATCCATACCATCGCAAACGAGGCTGACTAAAGCGGAATAAGCGCAAAGGGCCCACTCAGTGCGCCTCCTTGCTCATCCAGCCCGAGTTGACCTTACGGCTCTCAACAATGTAAAATACAATTTGCTGACATGCACACTTTTTTGAGAGGAGTGAACCAGTGATCGGGATAAAATCATTTGGCGCTTACATACCTGTTTACAGACTGAGCGAAGCCGAGCTGGCCCGAGCCTGGGGAGGAAGAGGCGGTAAGGGAGAGAGGGCAGTGGCCAACTACGATGAGGACAGCATCACTATGGCGGTGGAGGCCGCCGTCGATTGTCTGACCGGCTTCGACCGCGGGATCGTCGATAGTCTATTATTCGCCTCCACGACACCGCCGTATACCGAGAAGATGTCCGCCAGTATCGTGTCCGGTGCAACGGATCTGGGTAATGAAGTCAACACCATGGATCTCACCGGCTCGACGCGGGTGGGCACGACCGCATTGAAGGTCGCCTGCGACGCCGTCAAGTCCGGCTCGGCGAAGAACGTGCTGCTGACCGTGGCCGACTGCCGCCTGGCGCCGCCGGCCTCCGAGTCCGAGCCGGTGTTCGGCGACGGCGCGGCATCCTTCATCATCAGCGATGAAGACGTCGCGGTGGAGATCGTGGATAGCTACTCCATCTCCAGCGATTTCGTCGATGTGTGGAAGAGAGCGGAGGACTCCTACCTCAGAACTTGGGAGGACCGCTTCATCCTGCAGTACGGCTACACCGAGAAGCTCATGGCCGCAATCAAAGGGCTGCTGAAGAAAACGGGATCGAGCATGGGCGATTTCACCAAGGTGGTATTCTACAGTCCCGATGGAAGGAGCCACGGCAGGCTTGCCAAGTCGCTCAAGCTGGAAGAAGGCCAGGTGCAATCCCCAATGTACGGCGCACTCGGCAACACCGGAGCCGCTCTCGCGCCCATGATGCTGGCTGCGGCCCTTGAGGAGGCTAAGGCAGGGGATAAGATACTGCTGGCCAACTACGGGGACGGCGCGGACGCCATGATTCTTCAGGTGACCGACCAGATAGAGAAGATCAGGGATCGCAGGGGTATCAAGAAGCATCTCGAATCGAAGATGCAGATAGCGAACTACGAGAAATACGTGCGCTTCCGCAACCTGATGCAGGGAGAGGCCGACCGCAGGCCGCAGTACATGAGTTCCCTGCCGATGATGTGGCGCGACCGTAACCAGGTGATACCGCTGCACGGAGGTAGATGCCGCAACTGCGGTCAGCTACAATTCCCCATCCAGCGGGTATGCGCGTACTGTCAATCGAAAGACGACTACGAAGAGGTAAGGATTTCCGATAAAAAGGCCTCTGTATTTACGTTCAGTATGGATGAGCGTGCGGTGGAGGTCGATCCGCCTCGGGTATGGACCATATGCGATCTGGATGGCGGCGGCCGGTTCTACTGCCAGATGACCGACCGCGACACATCAACCGTCAATATCGATATGGAGGTGGAGTTTACCTTTAGAAAAATCCACGACGGAGCCGGAGTGCACAACTACTTCTGGAAGAGCCGCCCGGCCAGAGTATCATAGGAGGAGAAGACAGAAATGGCAGAGAGTATTAAAGATAAAGTAGCCATAATCGGAATGGGCTGCACCCAATTCGGTGAGCTGTGGGATAAGGATGGATATGACCTGGTCATCGACTCCTCCTATGACGCGTTCGAGGATGCCGGCGTCGGGCCCAAAGATATCCAGGCGGCCTGGGTCGGCACTATAATGGGCTCTACCGCCACACAGCTATCCGCGCCGATGAAACTCGATTACATACCCGTATCGAGAATGGAAAACGTGTGCGCCACCGGCATGGAGGTGATGAGGGCGGCGACCTTCGCTCTCATCGCCAAGGCATATGACGTGGTGCTGGCCGTCGGCTATGAGAAGCTCAAGGATACCGGCTACGGCGGACTGCCGATGGCGGTACAGGCATCCGGCAGCGAGAAGTGGCACCCGGTCATCGGATCGGGGGACACGGCGCCGGCGAGGTATGCCATGGCAGCTACCAGGTACTTCCACAAGTTCGGGCTGAGCCCGGAGGAGGGCAAGAGAACCCTGGCCAAGATATCGGTGAAGAGCCACTACAACGGCTTCCTCAACCCGCGCGCCCATCTGCGGATGCAGGTCACCGAAGAGCAGGTTATGAAGGCGCCCATGATCGCCTGGCCTTTAGGGCTGTTCGACGCCTGCGGTGTCACCGACGGCGCCGCTGCGGCGATCCTTTGCCGCACCGAGGATGCCAGGAAATTCACGGATGAGTACGTGACTATCAAGGGGTTCGGCCTTTCCACCGGCCCCGGCATGGGCAAGGTCAGGACCGATTACGACTATGTCCACTGGGAGGAGACAGTGCGAGCAGCCCAGATGGCATACGCCGATGCCGGCATCAAGGACCCCAAGAAGGAGATCAGTATGTGCGAGGTGCACGACTGTTTCTCCGTCGCCGAACTGATAACGTACGAAGACCTCGGTATGTGCGAGAAGGGAAAGGCAAAGCACGACATAGAGGCAGGCGAGCTCGCATTGACCGGCGCGCATCCGTTCAACGTTGGCGGCGGACTCAAATCGTTCGGCCACCCCGTGGGCGCAAGCGGCATCAGAGAGGTGTTCGAGGGATACCAGGAGATACTTGGCAAGGCGCAATCACCGGAGCGCCAGCTCAAAGATGTCAAGTTAGCTCTGGGGCACAACCAAGGCGGCAACCCCGGCAGGTTCATATCGAGTATCTGCATCGTGGGCCAGCCGTAACACCGGACACAGATATCGAAAACGTAGGGGGAGCCGTTGAAGGCTCCCCCTTTTGCGTTATGGAACCGGCGTGGGAACAGCGCACTAGGGGCCGAGGATGAAAGTGTGAACAAGTAATTGAAGAGACTCTTAAAAATACTTAAATCCAAAGACGCAGTGTTTCTAGTAGAGATGATGGTTTGTTGAATTCCACTTAGAATACAATAACCCATATTAATTATGATGATACAATCGAGAAATTAGTCTTAATACTACCATGCTTTTGATTTCCGCCTGCGCCAGATTACAAACAGGGTAGCAGTGCCAATTACAAAATATACGCCAGTCGCAAGCATAAACCAGAAGTGGGTATCCAGTCCAAGTCCCATCCACGTCCATTCATTGCCGTCGAAGTGAAAAATGTTGCCTTTACCGAGATGTGTACTTGTATCACTGCTAATTGCGAAGATATCCGTAGGGGATGTGCCCCATGCAGCATTTAAGGATTTCGGCGTCTCACTGTTGCTCGAAACATTCCAATGACTTCCATCGTATTGGTATATGATTCCGCTTGAGCTTACAGCCAAGAGATCATTAGTTGGAGTGCTCCACATATCTATCAAATGTGAACCGCTCATTTCAGTCATCTCTGTCCAGATACTTCCGTTATATTGCAGTAATGTGCTGCCATAAGCAAAAGTATTATTGGATGATATGCCGTATACACCTGACAATTCTCCATTATAGTCGACTTCAATTATATTACAGGCGCTACTATTGAAGTTCAGTATTGTGCTATCCATTCCTATAGCGAAGACGTTTGAATGAGAAATCCCCCATACAGATATGAGTTCAGATGTTGTAGGACTCATAATCTGTTTCCAATCACTTCCTTCATTATGAATAATGGTTCCATTAATGCCTACAGCAAATATGTTTGAAGGTGAACCCACCCATATGTCATTTAGATAGCTCTCATATACTTCAATATCTGGCCCCCATAATTCTTCTACCCAAGAATTTCCGTTGCAATGAAATATCTTACCAGAATATCCCGGATTCCCCCCAACAGCATAGATATTATTAGGAGAATCACCACTTATTGCCTCTAGCCAGCTGTTGTATTGAAAATCCATCTTGCTCCAAGACTTCCCATCGTAATGGAAGACACCGTTGCCTACAACGAATACATTAGATGACGAGGTGCCCCATATATCAGCTGGTGTGCAGTCGTACGGGCCCATGGCTAAAGACATATAGATTAATACGAGAAACAACAGCG
>JAYEHL010000009.1:0-5931 GCA_034659515.1 Chloroflexota bacterium
CAAACGAGCGCATATTTACATCTCGCACGGTCTATTTGTTCATTCCTCTTAGTCGACGATAGCGCACCTGGATATATACCACCCCCTTCACTGCATCATAGATACGCATCCAGCGCGTCGATGAAGTTTTTATACACCTGCTGTACCTCCCAGATAATGCCATCAGATCCCAGCTGCCACCATTCCTGCGGCGTAAAATACGCTGAGACCTCGGCCTCCGAGCCCCATTTGCCGAACCACTGTATGAGATGAAGATTATCCGACTGCAGGAGCCAGATCGCTATATCGATCAAGCGTTTATTCTTTGTGAGCAACGCCTTGTTGTAGGATAGAATCATCAGCTGGAACACGGCCTGCTGGGCGGCATTGCCCAGGAAGAACTCCATTCCACCCTGGCCGGCCCAAGTAGAGGGGAACGCTGATACCGGCAGGTGATGGCTACCGTCGCTGTATCTAGATATAATCTCGCTCGGCGTAAAGGTGCGAATGCCCCTACTGGACATCTCGCAGGGGAGACACCTCATGAAATCGAATATGCCGGTATCCTTGGAGTGATGCTCACCGAAGGTCTCATAATCCCATGCCAGGAACACGAAATCTCCCCATGTCTCTCTTAGCCAGTGGGCGTAGGAATCGGCTCTCAGCGGGTAGCCCAACCAGCCTTTATTTGAGAAGCGATATCCCACATCATCGCTGAGGTCGTAGTGCCTGGCGAGCAGCTTCATATCCTTGCCCATATGATACAGATGTGTCGGTTCCCGCCACTCCATAACCCACGGACGGCCATCTAGGAACGCACCGCTGTACCCGACGCTGTTCAATGCGTGATAGATACCGCTGGACATCAGCATCTCGGTTGTATCTGTCACCTGGGGCCGCTTACCGAATATCCTGTACAAATCCTCACGCGACCGGGACATCCTCCGGGCGAAGGCGCGCAAGTCCAGCATGGGAAGAAAGCTGTGGTAAGGTTCGACATCGACAAGCTCTACATTGGGATGCGCCACCAGACGGCGAAAGAGATCGAGCAGCTCGGCGTCCCACATCTCCGCCTGTCTCAATATCGATCCGGAGAAGCCTATCGACATCTTGAGACCGTCATCGATAAGGTCTAAGAACATCTCAGTGGCGGGATAGTAGCACCAGGTGGCGACCTTCTTGAAATACCGCTCGTTAAGCCTTTCATCGAAAAGGCATCTCTCGATATCCTTCGGGTCGGCGTGCTCCGGTATGGGCTGCGCCGGCAGCTTAATCCGCCGCGGCTGATGAGCCACACAGTAGATAACCAGATCAGTCGCCATCTCAGTCCAGCCGCGATTAATAGTGACGCTTCATTGTTGTCGCCACCAGCTCGGGTGGCAGTTTGGATAATGCGAACTGCGGCGCGGCCGGTGTGGGCACACCGCCCAGCACACCCCTCATCCTGGCCTGGTTTTCCAGCTTACTGACAAGATTATTAACCGCAGACTCCCAGGTGAAGGACCGCGCGGTACGCCTCGCCGCCTCCCTTATCCTCACCCCCTCCTCAGGATAATCTTTAACGTACGTCAGATAACCCACCGCCTCCATGGGATCGGGGGTCTCCAGTACGAACGCGTTTACGAACGGAATGGCGTAATCCTCGCCGGTACAGCCGGTGAAGGCTATGCCACCCGCAGCCATGGCCTCAAGCCCTACGATACCGAACGGCTCGTGACCGCTGTTGGCGAGCACCGCATCGGACGCGTGATACAGCGAGCGCAGGAAATCGAGCGGGACATGGAACTTTATATCGATGACGTCGGCATACGAGGCCGCATGGAGCGCCTTGAGATATCCATGAAACGAATTATCGTCCGTGAACGCCTCGCCTACAGTAAGCCCCATCGTCCGGGCATTATACAGCACCTCCTGCCCGTGTGGCTCGACGCCACCCCTTGCTAAAAGAACGGTGCGAACTCCCCTCTCCTTCAACTTCGCGACAGTCTCCACCGCCCCGTTCCAGCGTTTGTCCGGGTCCCAGCGGGCCACCTTGCACAGCACCAGATCGGCACCGAGAGCCTCCCTGACCTCCAGCGACTTTCCTTCATCCATCTTACGTAGCAATTCCCTCGGTATCCCATTAGGTATTACAAGAGGATTCAGCCCCATCCGCCACATGAGGTGTTTCATATATTTACTGACCGTAGTTATGGTAGTAACATAGCTAAGCCGACCCCAGTTGATACGGTGGAAGGAAAAGGTGTTATTGGCGTTCCAGAACATCACAACCCTATCTCTAACCCCATCGTAATGCAGCGAATCGCTCAGGCGGCACATGGCCTCCGCCGTATGCCATTCCTCGCCAAGTATCACAACGAGCTTGCCCTGAGCCACAGCCGGCTTCACCGCTTGCTCCGCGGCGAGCCATGGGACGGACTCGTTGAAATCGTAGAGCTTGGCATCCTCGGCGTCGTACACACCATTGGTGTGATACTTGCTTATCCACTGGCACATTCGATGTAGTACGAGATTACCGTTCTGTCTCGTCTCCACGCTCTCAAGAAAGGGGTCTCCGATAAAGAAAAGATGGGTACGATATCCCATCCTCGCCAGAGTGGCGGCAAGGTTGTCCACACGAACCCCGAGCCCACCAGCCATCGAATACCTGTCAGGCCCCTCGAAAGACAGTATTACGAACTCCGTGTTTTGGATCGTGATGCTCCGCTGCATCCTGCTAACGCCTCCTCTTCCTTATTGCCGATAAGAACAGTCCGGGGAGCGAAAGTGGAAAATGCGCGGAAGATTCTCAAGTAATCGGCAAGATTACTGGTGATCTCGAAGTTACGCCGAATGCCCCCTCCCCATTTTCCTATCTCATCGACTATCTAGCTATGTCATAATAAATACAAATGCTTAATCAGCATATCAGAAGGTGTTAGTCGTCAAAAACCGATACTCTCGTGCTCTATCTGCAACGGCATTTCATCCACAGCGCCCGCCACCGGCAACCCTTCCACAGGGACTCGGCTACAGTAAGCCTAAACCCCTCCTTTACAGAATCACTTGCATTACGACATCTGAGGCCCGCTGAAGGATGCCAACCTCGATATCGCTTAAATTGAAGAGCAGGCGTTTGTCAGGATCGTCACCTGCACATTTAACAGCGCGCCGGTAATACTGTTTGGCCGCAGGGGCATCGCTGACCATCGACCTCGCTATTACCGACCACGCCTCAGGAAAGACCCACCACACACCAACCACCTACAACGAGCCCTTCCTAGAACCATCCCCGAAACCTAAAGGCTTAAGGGCTGAGAAGGGTCACTACTATACCGCAAAAAAAAGTTTTTTTGCAATCCCTACCACTCCGATTTTTATAAATTAACGGATCGATACAAATGCAGCTAAAAACGTATTACCCCTACCACCCAAATACGCTATTGCAACCACAAGCGTCCCACCTAGCAGAAAATAGATAAAGTACTGCATGATGACCCCGCGTCTCTTTTCTCCTCTTCCTATACTAGGCTCGCGATATCACAGGACTTGACAGGAGTGTGCTTTTATGTAATAATATCGTTCGTAAATATTCATGAAACATGATACATGATGTATATATCTAGATGTACTATACATGAAATATTTTTCTAGTATTATTCTGCGCACAGTTGTTGTATTGTCAAATATTTGTCGATCCGATAATGGAGGACTTTCTAATAATGCCTGACTGGGGATTTATTACAAACCATGGCCTCGTTCTAGCAGCTATAGCGAAACGTCCCAGCAGCACGGCCAGGGATATCGGAGACGAAGTAAGTATTACCGAGCGGTCAGCCCACAAAATCATCAATGACCTTGAAGCTGAAGGTTATGTGACCAAGACAAGGGCCGGAAGACAGAATAAGTACAGAATACATCCCGATACGCCCTTGAAAGAAGAGGTAAGTGATGCCGCCGTCGGCGAACTTTTGGTTATGCTGGGATGGAAACGGAGAAGAAAAGGCAAGACGCCTGAGGAAAAATAGCAAATAACATCAACAGCTGTAGCCCGCGAGCAGTAACATCGTCAAAACATATCACTCATTAATATCCGGAGACAAAGCAAATGTATTGTTGCATTCGTGGCGCACCGGCGGGGACCAGGGATCGCTTCTATAGAGAGTCAATCAAACCTAGTCTGTTAAGTGGAGGTGGGATATGATTTATTGGGCGCCTTTGCTTCACTTTTATCAACCGCCTACCCAGCTTCACTGGGTACTCCGAAAGGTCTGCGATGAATCATACCGCCCCCTAGTACAGCTATTCAGCGACCTTCCTTACGCTAAGGCCACGATCAATATAAATGCCGTGCTCACCGAGATGCTCTACGACCATGGATTCAACGATGTAATCATGGGGCTTCGCGAGTTGGCCAAACGCGGGCAGGTAGAATTCACCGGCTCGGGCAAATACCATCCCATACTACCCCTCATCCCCCGCGCTGAAATGGAGCGCCAGATAAGCCAAAATGCTAAATCGAATAAGCGCCTGTTCGGCAAGGTATATGAGCCGAAGGTATTCTTCCCGCCGGAGATGTGTTACAGCAATGATATTCTTAAGCCCGTGATCGATTCGGGACACCAGTGGATAATCCTCAGCGGGATCGCATGCCCCGTTGAATGGCCGGTGAACGTGATACACGATATCGAGACCGACGGAAGTAAGTTGGCGGTGTTCTTCCGCGATAACATCCTCAGCAATAAGATCAGCTTCCAGGATATCGATGCGAATGGTTTCATCGAGCACTTGAAGCAGGCTCAGAGGTACCAGAGGGGCAGCGGCGATATATACGTCGTTACCGCCATGGACGCCGAGACGTTCGGGCACCACATACAGGACTGGGAGAAGCTGTTCCTGGCCGAAGTGTATCAATCCCTGGAACCGGACATGGCTGAGATGGAAAAGGCCGAAGAAGGAGATCAGCTATCTATAGGATCACCGGCCGGGCCGCCGCAGGCTAGGATATTGGCTAAACAGCACGGAAGCCTGCTGCAATCCCCGGAGGTCGCGGAGGTGAAGGAGATACAGGCGGTGACTATCAGCGAGTTGCTCGATGTATTCCCGCGCGGGCAAACGATAGAGCCGAAGGCATCGTCCTGGAGCACCGAGAACTCCGACATCGAGGCCGGCAATCCTTACCCGTTATGGAAGGCCTCTCACAACATCCTTCACCAGCATCAGTGGGAGCACCTCGACATCGCCATGGACATGGTATATAAGGCTATTGCGGAGGCGAAGACGGATGCGATTAAAGAATATGCCGACATCGCGCGGGCGCTGCTGGATCAGGCGCTTCACAGCTGTCAGTTCTGGTGGGCCAGCAGAAGGCCGATGTGGGACATCAATCTGATCTACAACGGGCTGATACAGCAAAGACAGGTGATCCTCAACGCTTACAAAGCGATCAGCCTCAGCGATTGCAGCGCCGAGGATAAAAAAGAATACTACTACAAGGTGGTAGCGGCGCGCGACCTGTCCAACAAGATCGTCGATAAGATATTCATGACGCCGGAATAAGTGGAGGTGCAGAGCGATGTACCGGGCTAATTTCCTGCACATCTATCAGTCGCCGACACAAAGCGAGGATATCGTCAGGAAAGTCGCCGACGAATGCTATCGCAAGCTGGTCGATATTCTGAGCCGCCGCCCGAACGGCAGGGTCACACTCAATATCAGCGCCTGCCTCATCGAGCAACTCGATAGATACGGCCTGAACGATGTTATCGATGGATTGCGATCTCTAGCCGGATGCGGACAGATAGAGTTCACCGCCAGCGCCATGTACCATCCGATACTTCCGTTGATCCCGCGATCGGAGGTTGTGCGACAGATAGAGCTCAATACGGCTGTCAACCGCAGATTCTTCGGCGATGTTAAGGAGCACGCTGAGGCTGAGGAACTGAAGTTACTGGACAACCCAAAACTGATTTG
>JAYEHL010000010.1:0-5897 GCA_034659515.1 Chloroflexota bacterium
GATAAGTGGCTGGAAAGCAGGTATAATCTTCGATATGAAGGTATCCGAGTTGGGAGAGTTCGGGCTCATCGATCTCATAGCCGGAATCATCGGCAGGCCGGAGGGCGATTCGTTGCTGATAGGCATCGGCGATGACGCCGCTGTCTGGAGTGTCGAAGGCGGGTTGCAGCTTTCGACCATCGACTCGCTGATCGAGGGCGTCCACTTCGCGCTGGCCACCACGTCGTGGCGCGACCTGGGCTGGAAATCACTGGCGGTCAATCTCAGCGACATCGCCGCGATGGGCGGCCGGCCGAGATATGCCCTAGTTTCACTCGGATTGCCCGGCGACACCGATGTGGAAAGTGTGGTCGATTTTTACCACGGGATGATTGAGCTGGCGCGCCGCTTCGACGTACAGATCGCCGGTGGCGACACGGTGGGCGCGCCGGAGGTAGTGATAAACGTAACCGCGACCGGTGAGGCCCGCGACGAGAATTCGATCATGACGCGCTCCGCGGCAAAACCCGGCGACGCGATAGCGGTGACTGGATCGCTCGGAGCGTCGGCGGCGGGACTGGCGATGATACGCCAAGAGCTGTCATTCGATGCCGAAACGACATCGGTGCTGAGAGCCGCGCACACGAAGCCGAACCCGCGCGTGACCGAGGGGCTGACGCTGGCGCGACACGGCGTAAAGGCGGCGATGGATATCAGCGACGGTCTGGCCGGCGACCTGGAAAAGCTGTGCAAAGCCAGCGGCGTGAGCGCCCGAATATACGCCGAACGAATTCCGATTCATCCCGCCGTCCGACGATCGCTCGGCGATGAAGCGCTCGAACTCGCGCTCAGCGGCGGCGAGGACTACGAATTGCTGTTCACCGCTCCGGCTAAAATCATCGGCGATATCGAAGGCGAGACGGTTTGCCCGGTTACGATAATCGGAGAGATCGTAACCGGCGCGGGTATTTCGATTCTCGACGCGGACGGCAACGAAATTCCCCTCGGCGAGGAAGGATGGGATCATTTCTCCGCGGGGAAGCGCATATGAATTTCACCAGCCGCAGCCCCGAGAAAACGCAGAGGCTCGGCGAGGAGTTGGGGCGGCTGGCTCAACCGGGCGATGTATTTCTGCTCACCGGCAAGCTCGGCACGGGCAAAACATGCCTCACCCAGGGCATCGCGTGGGGGCTTGGGATCGAGGGTTATGCCACCAGCCCCACGTTCGTTCTGATTAACGAATATCGCGGGAGGCTCCCGATGTACCACGTCGACCTCTATCGCCTCGATAGTGTTGCCGAAGTTACCGATCTCGGTCTCGACGATTACCTGTACGGGAAAGGTCTGTGCGTGGTGGAATGGGCCGACAAGACGCAGGACGTCCTGCCGCCGCAAAACCTTTCGATAAGGATAGACTTCATCGATGATACCGACCGAAGGCTCGAGTTGAAGCCGCACGGTGAGCGTTATGCCGAGCTGATTTCGCAGATCAAACAGGGGATCAAATAGTGGAGCTTTCGATAGACACAGCGACAGGGACAGCCGGGATCGCCCTTTCGATAGACGGGGAGATCAGGATCGAGATGAGCTGGCAAGCCGGACAGAACCACACCGTCGAGCTGCTCCCCAATATACTGAAGGTGATGGAACAGGCTAACGCGGGGTTTGAAGATATACGGAATATCATAGTTTCGATAGGCCCTGGCAGCTTCAACGGGCTGCGGGCCGGTCTGAGCACCGCCAAGGGGCTGGCCTTTTCTTTAAACATCCCGATCATCGCTGTCGGCACGCTGGAGGCGGAGGCCTTCCCGCACGCGGAGGCCGGATTGCCCGTCTGTCCGGTGCAGGATGCGGCCCGCGGTGAGTTCGCCGCCGCGCTGTATCAGTCCGTCGACGGCGAGTGGAGGAAGCTCGTCCCGGAGCACATAACGATGCTGGAGGACTTATGCGCTCGCATCGCCACCGATATCATCGTCTGCGGGCGGTTCTCGCCGGATGTCAAGGAACGCATCGCAGGGACGCTCGGAAGCAAGACCACGATTGTGAACAACACGTTTTGCAGGGCGGGCATCGTATCGAAGCTGGGCTGGCAGCGAATCGAGCGCGGCGAAAGCGACGACGTCGCAACATTGCAACCCTTATATCTGAGGCGACCGTCTATAACCAAACCGAGGGAGAGTAAGAGATGACTATATGGAAGGAACTGGCGGCAAAGGATGTGAAAGAGACACCGTTATGCTTCGCTTGCGGCAGGGACAATCCGGTAGGTCTTAAACTGAAATTCCGTGAGGAGGAGGGCAAGGCGGTAGCGGAGTTCACTCCAGGCGAACAATATCAGGGATGGCCCAAGGTAGCGCATGTCGGCATTACCTGTACCATGCTGGATGAGGCGATAGGCTATGCTGCGCACTACCTGGGAATATATATTGTGACGACCAAGCTGAACCTGAGACTGATCAAGCCCACTATGATAGGCCAAAGGCTTTTCATATGTGGCGAAGCGAAGCAGATAGATGACCGCAAAGCAGAAGGCTACAGCACTATAAAACTGGAGGACGGTACGCTGATAGCGGATGCCAAAGCGGAGATGCATATCATCATGGCCGATTAGCATATGTCTTCCCCGATGTCATCATCCTTCCGCGGAAGGATGATCCATATGTAGGGGCGAATGGTATTCGCTCCCCCTGGATTCCCTGATCAAGTCAGGGAATGACAGGTTAAAATAGAAAGAGGTACAGGAGAATAATCTCCTGATGGGGGGATTGAGGGTGTCCCCCAGATTTATTAATGTCCCCCAAGATTGGGATACAGGGGGTTGATTATCGACCAGATTGCCGCGTCATCCTTCCGTAAACAGAGTGTGCGGAAGGACTCCTCGCAATGACAAAAAAAGGTGCAGGAGAATTCGTCTCCTGCCGGGGGAACCGGGGATGGTCGTAGGGGCTTGATTAATCAAGCCATTACAAAAAATCCCCCTTTTGCAAAGGGGGACTAAGGGGGATTAGTATAAAGGAAATCGACCTTGACAATAATATCATTGCAAGAGCACATAATAAACGACGAGATTCTTCACTTCGTTCAGAATGACAGGATGACAAACCTAGAGGCAAATAGATGACAAAAAATGAAGGGCGTTCACTTCGAGATTTCGATGAGTTTACCGAATGCTTCGGGTGCGGCGAGGACAACCCTATCGGACTCAAGCTCAAGTTCCGGCGGGAGGGCGACGTGGCGAAGGCAGAGTTCGTCCCCACCGAGAACCATCAGGGGTGGCCGGGCTACGTGCACGGCGGCATCATCAATACCTTACTCGACGAGGCGATGGCCTATCCCGCATACTATAGTGGTTTATACTGTGTCACCGCCAAGATGGAGACTCGCTTCAGAAAAGCCACAGCCCCTGGCCAGCGGCTGCTTATAAGCTCGTGGATATCCGAAACGCGAAAAAAGGTCGTCGATACCATGGCCGAGATCAAGCTTGATGATGGCACAGTCATCGCCGAGGCCAAGGCGGCGATGTACATCATCGAAAAAGCGGAGAGAGGAATAACATGATTCAACGCACTCTTATTTTATGCAAGCCGGATGCGATGAAGCGCAGGTTGGGCGGGGAGGTAATTTCGCGGCTGGAGAAATGCGGTCTCAAGGTCATCGCGATGAGGATGCTATGGATGAACGAGGCGCTTGCCAAACGCCATTACGATATCCACACCGATAAGCCGTTTTTCAGCGACCTGGTAAAATATATCACTTCCGGCCCGATAATCGCAGCCGCCTTCGAGGGGGAGAACGCGATTGCTGTAGCCAGGGACGCGATGGGAGCGACCGACCCGGCCAAGGCGGCGACGGGAACGATAAGGGGCGACCTGGGGGAGAACATCGAGCGCAACGTGGTTCACGGATCGGACTCGGAAGAAAACGCCGCCATCGAAATAGCCAACTTCTTCAAGACGGAGGAGATTTTCGATTACCCTACTGAATCCTGACGAGCGGGACCGCCTCGCTCCACAACCTGTCCAGCTTATAGTAATCGCGCTCGGCGGTGTCGAAGATGTTGATGATGACGTCTCCGTAATCCATGAGAAGCCATCCGGAATCGATCTTGCCCTCGCGATGTATCTCCTTAACTCCATCCTCGTTTAGCGCCTTCTCTATATCGTCGGCGAGGGCCGACATCTGGCGCTGGGTCTCAACGGTGCAAACGACAAAATAATCAGCGAAGGAACACGTCTCCCGCACATCGAGCAAAACGATATCAGAGGCCTGCTTGTCCGAGGCTACCTCAACCACTTTGCGAGCTATCTGTTCCGCTTCCATGCGGGGATATTATATCATGTTTCCGCCGATGGAATCTGCCGTCAATCGGTGCGATCGTTTGAACGCACGAGTGAATATTCGATTCACGGCTTTACTCGTCACGATCTCGCTTTGCCGCGTCATTGCCCGACTTGATCTAATGGGGAATTTTAAAAGACGGGGACGCAAACCAGAAACCGTTTCCTGTCATTCTTCGGCCATCCTTCCCATGTCAAGAATTCTTCTGGTATTGAAATGGCCACACCATCCTGCTACCAAATGTTGACATCCTTCAGAGGCATGGGTATAGTAACGACTATGTAGCTTGTGGAACTATGGCCCTTATGGGTTTGTTTTGCGAAGAGTATACATCCCGACAGGCCTTTACCGATAACTAGCATTACACAGGAGGAAACCTAATGAAAAGAATGCGATGCTACCTGGGACTGAGTATTCTTCTGATTTTAACTTTGGTACTTACGACAACAGGCTGCGGCGATTCCGCCCCCGGCGGCATCAGCTTCCCCGACCCCAACCTTGAGGCCGCTATCCGCGAGGCTATAGACAAACCCAGCGGAGAGATAAATCAATCTGATCTTGAAGGACTGACGGAGCTTGATATATCTGCAGGACAAATTACTAATCTCCAAGGCTTGGAATATTGCACATACTTGACACAACTGGAGGCCGACTTTAACCAGATAAAAGACATCAGTGCATTAACAAACCTTACGAACCTGACGGAACTGGATATAGGACTAAATGAAATAAAAGACATCTCACCACTATCAGGCCTTATTAGCCTTACGAAATTAGACTGTGGAGCAAACCAGGTTGAAGATATTTCGGCTTTATCAGGTTTAACAGGCCTTATAGAACTAAAACTTGAAGTGTGTGCTATAAGCGATATCACACCCCTTTCAAGCCTGACCAACATTCAAAAGCTATATTTGAGCTATAACCCTATTGCGGATCTATCCATATTACCGGCACTTACAACACTAACAGTGCTAGATCTCGATGCCATTGATACTTGTAATATATCTCCATTATCACAACTTACCGGATTGCAAAGATTATATCTCATGGGCAATGAAATTACTGACATCTCACCATTATCGGAGCTTACTGAGCTTGAGGAATTATCCCTTTCCGATAATGAAATAAGCGATATATCAGCGCTTTCCGGCTTATACAATTTAGAGGAACTAGACCTTTATCGAAACGAAATAAGCAATATATCCTCATTGAATACTCTTACTAACTTGTCAAAATTGGATATCAGAATGAATGACATAAATGACATTAGCGCTCTATCAGAATTAACTAACTTGAGAGAGTTGGAACTTGATTTCAATGACATAACCGATGTAGAGCCTCTGGTAAATAACCAGGGTATTTCTTCCGAAGATGAAGTAGGGCTCATTGGCAACCCCTTAAGCGAGGATTCACTAAACATATATATCCCTGAGCTAATATCAAGAGGAGTGGAGGTCGATTATCGTGAAAACTAAAGCTGTTTACCTTATCCTGGCGATGTGCTTGATTCTGCCCGCCGCGCTCGCAACAGGCTGCGGCGACTCCGCCCCCGGCGGCATCAGCTTCCCCGACCCCAACCT
>JAYEHL010000011.1:0-5889 GCA_034659515.1 Chloroflexota bacterium
GGTTATATTCATAGTCATAGTCATGATTCTGCCACCTTCTTCCAGTCCTCCGCGAAGCGCGCGATTCCAGCGTCCGTAAGGGGATGCTGCATCATTTTCATTAATACGCTGTACGGGGTTGTTGCTATATGAGCGCCGGCTTTCGCTGCGGCGATAATGTGGAGCGGATGCCTCAGGCTGGCTGCTATAACCTGTGTTTTGAAATTATGTTTATTATATATCTCGACGATATCGGATACCAGCTCCATGCCATCATGCCCGATATCGTCCAGCCGCCCGACGAACGGGCTGATATAAGTTGCCCCTACAAGGGCGGCGAGCAGCGCCTGGTTGGCGGAGAAGCATAGCGTCATATTCGTCTTGATATTCTCCTTCGACAGCACGCTTATCGCTTCGTATCCCGCCTCGCATACCGGTATCTTCACCGTTACGTTCTGGTGCCATGAGGCGAACTCGCGGGCCTCCTTTATCATGCCCTCAGCGTTCAGGCTCATCGCCTCAACCGATATCGACCCTGATACCATTGAGCATATCTCTAGAATAACCGGCTTAAGGTCTGCGGAGCCTTCTTTTGCCACCAGAGATGGATTGGTGGTTACACCGCTGATTATCCCCAATCCGGCCGCATGGCGTATCTCATCCAGGTTGGCTGTATCCAGAAAGATGCGCATATATGACCCCTTTACTAAGATTTAGTGCTTTTTGGTATATCTATATTGTAGATATCGATTTATAGCTCTTATTAGACATGTAATGTTTTATATCGGCAGGGACGGCTGCGCCCCTTCTATCAACACTTCCTTTGCGACTCCGATGAATTCGCGGATCAGCGGGTGGGGGCGGTTGGGGCGTGACCCGAATTCCGGATGGTACTGGCATCCTATCATGAACGGGTGCTCCCTGAGCTCGCATATGTCTACATTCTGGCCTTCCTGTGAGAGGCCGCTGAACACCATGCCGCCGCCCTCCAGCGTGTCGCGGAAGTTGGTATTAAACTCGAAGCTCTGGCGGTATCGCTCGTAGATTACTTCTTGCTCATAGATCGCGGCCGCTTTAGTTCCCGGCACCAGACGGCAGGGGTACGCCCCCAGTCTGATAGCGGCCCCGCAGGATGCGGGGTCTCTCCGCTCTTGCATTTGATCGATTACGGGATGCGGCGTTCCGGGGTCGAACTCGGTTGAGTTAGGTGTATGTGATCCCAGGATATGCCTGGCGAGATCTATTATCATGGTGTGCATCCCGATGGACGATCCAAGGTAAGGGATGTTGTGTTCCCTGGCATAGCGTGCGGCGTTTATCATACCCTCTACTCCGCGTTTGCCGCTTCCGCCGGGGACTATTATTCCCTGTGCCGAGCGAAGTACATTATCCCCGTCTCTCTCAAGATCCTCGGCTTGTATCCACTGTATCTCGATGTCCCGGTCGTGGTAGGTTGCAGCGTGGCGTAGCGCCTCTCTTATAGAGAGATATGCATCGCGGAGCTCTACGTATTGACCGACCAGTGCGATCGTGACCGATTCCTTAGGCTCCTTCATACGCTCTACGAGGTCTCTCCATTCCGTAAAGTCCGCTTTAGTTCTGGGTAGATCCAGTTTCTCGACTATCAACTCTCCCAGGCCTGCCTCTTCCAGCACGAGAGGGGTCTCATAGATGACGGGCAGTGTGAGCAACGGAAGCACGGCCCGCTGGTCGACATCGCAGAACAGGGCGATCTTGTCCCTGATATCGTCGGTGATAGGCAGGTCGCTGCGTAGTATGATTACGTCCGGTTGAATACCGATGCGTCTAAGCTCGTTGACGCTGTGCTGGGTCGGCTTTGTCTTCAGTTCCAGAGTGGACTGCAGGTAGGGGAGAAGGGTTAGGTGAATATAAAGGACGTTCTTTCGTCCGACCTCGCTTCTCATCTGCCTTATGGCTTCAAGGAACGGCAGGCCCTCTATGTCTCCTACCGTGCCTCCCACCTCGATGATGACCACCTCGGCGCCGCTCTCCTGAGCCACCTTGCGGGAGCGGCTTTTTATTTCGTTTGTGAGGCTTGGTATTACTTGAATCGTACCCCCGAGGAACTCGCCTTTTCGCTCCTTTGTTATCAGCTCGCTGTAGACCTGTCCCGCCGATACGCTGGATGAAGCATTCAGGTTGGTGTCGATAAATCGCTCGTAGTGGCCCAGATCCAGGTCTGTCTCGGCACCGTCATGTGTCAGATATACCTCACCGTGCTGGTACGGAGAGATCAGTCCGGGTTCGGCGTTTAAGTAGGGGTCCAGCTTTTGAACCGACACCGAGATGTTACGGCTCTTTAGGATTCTGCCAATAGAGGCGACGGCAGTACCTTTACCAACTGAACTCACTACACCACCAGTCACAAAGATATACTTCGTCATCGGCACGGTTCCTTCCAGCATGAGGCTATCACAATATATAAATGAGAAGAATCTCTTCTCGTGGTACCTAAGATGTAAAGAGGGAACTGCGGGTTCGAGAAATCGTTCCTCGAGATACACATTATAAGGCAATGGACGTGGCGTGTCAACCCTGCGAGACATATTTCTCGGGGCGGTGTACTCTGACCGTTCGTGTCCGGCGAACGAATATCGAGGCCGTACATTGGGATTGGAGGGGTATCGAATATTTTCTTCTAAAGGTAAATGGGCTGTGTTATAATGTGCTGACTCATATCCGGGCGAGAGGTATTGTGTAATGCGAGTTGCTATCATCGGGTTGGGGCTGATCGGCGGGTCGATGGGACTGGCGCTCAGGGACGCAGGCATCGAGGTGGTGGGATATGCGCGAAGGCCCGAGACGGCCTCCTTGGCCCTCGAATGCAAAGCCGTCGATCGTGTGGAGGCTGATGCGGCGTCGGCGGTCGTAGCTAGCGATGTCGTCGTCGTAGCAACACCTGTCCTCGCAGTCAGGGACGTCTTCGCTGAGATATCGGGCAGCCTTAGCGAGGGCGCTATCGTAACCGATGTGTCCAGCACCAAGGTCGAGGTTATGCGTTGGGCGGAGGAGCTTTTGCCGTCGAGAGTGAGCTTCATCGGCGGTCACCCGATGGCGGGCAGAGAGACCCCGGGCATCGAAGCTGCCGATGCCGAACTGTTTCGCGGGTGCACCTACTGCCTTGTTCCCGGAGGGGGATCTGCGGACGAGGCGTACGAAACGCTCGAAGGGCTGGTGTGGCATATCGGTGCGAATCCGTTGCGCATCGATGCCGGGGAGCACGATCGATTGGTCGCCGGTATCAGCCACCTGCCGCTGCTCATATCCGTCGCGCTGGTCGCGTCCGCCACCGGCAGCCCGTTGTGGCCGTCGATGGCGTGGCTCGCCGCTTCTGGTTATCGTGATACCACCCGTCTGGCATCCGGTAATCCGAGGATGGGCAGGGACATATGTCTTACGAATAAGGGCCCTATCATCGACGCCATCGACGCATATATAGAGGAATTGAAACGGATACGCCGCATGATAATCGATGGGGATGAAAAGCTGGAGGAGTATCTCATCAGGGTGAGGCAGTCGAGGCAGGACTGGCTGCGACAGAGGTAGCGTGCTATGGAACAGCGAATCGACGCTTGCACAAGCTTAAGAGGGGAGATAGCGCCTCCGGGCGACAAATCGATATCGCATCGCGCTCTTATTCTTAACAGTATCGCCAAGGGTAAGGCGCGGATCGAGAACCTGGGCTCCGGCGATGACATCCGCTCGACCATGTCCTGTCTGAGAGGATTGGGCATCGAGATCGAGGGCGAGGGCGATACCTTCAGCGTCGCCGGCGTGGGCCTCAATGGCTTCAAGTCGCCCGACGATGTCCTCAACGCCGGGAACAGCGGTACCACAATGCGTCTCCTCAGCGGTTTGCTGGCGGCCCAACCTTTTCTCTCGATAATCACCGGCGATGATTCGCTACGCTCGCGTCCCATGGATCGTGTTATAAGGCCGCTGCGCCTCATGGGCGCGGAGATATGGGGCCGCAGGAACGATACGCTTCCGCCGCTGGCGATACGGGGCCACAGGCTTAAGGCTATAGGTTATCGTCTGCCGGTGGCGAGCGCGCAGCTCAAGTCGGCTATACTCATCGCCGGCCTCTTCGCCGAGGGGAAGACCATTATCGAAGAGAAGGGGCCGTCGCGGGATCACACGGAACGCTTGATCAGCGCACTGGGCGTGAAGATAACCAGAGAGGGCAAGCGGATCGAGCTTAGTCCGTCCGAGCCCCGGTCGCCGGTGGATGTCCGGGTGCCGGGGGACATCAGCTCCGCCGCCTTCTGGCTGGTCGCCGGCGCGGTCCATCCCGATGCGCGGCTGCGCATAACGAATGTAGGCATCAACCCGACGAGGGCGGGCATTATCGATGTGCTCCTGGAAATGGGCGCCAAGCTGAAGGTCGAGAAGGTGACTAAGGAAGGCGGCGAGCCCGTCGCCGACATCTCCATCGAATCAAGCGAGCTCATCGGGACGAGGATCGGCGGCGCCGTGATCCCGAGGATAATCGACGAGCTCCCGCTCGTCGCGCTGGCGGGAGCGTTCGCGCGAGGCACCACCGTGATAAAGGGCGCTCAGGAGCTCAGGGTTAAGGAGTCGGACAGGATAGCCACTACCGTCGGCGAGCTGTCGAAACTGGGCGTCGACATCGAGGAGATGCCCGACGGCATGGTCATACGCGGCGGCGAGGGTCTTACGGGCGCTGAATGCGACAGCCACGGGGATCATCGATTGGCGATGACACTGGGGGTGGCGGCGCTCGTTGCTCGCGGCGAGACCGTGGTCGACGGGGCGGAGGCGGTTTCGGTTTCATATCCGGGTTTCTGGGATGATTTGAAGAGGCTTACCGGGGGAGCATAATCTTTTGAAAGGTCGGGCTGTAAGACAAAGCATGAATGCAGAGTTGATCCATATAGGCTTTGGGAATCTCATAACAATAAATAAGGTGGTGGCTATTGCTCACCCCAACTCGGCTCCGATGAAGCGGATGGTGCAGGAGGGAAAGGTCAGCGGGTTGGTCATCGATCTTACCAGCGGCAGGAAGAGCAAGGCGGTGATTATTATGGACAGCGGCCATATCGTGCTTGCCGCCATCGCTCCGGAGACGATAGCGGGCAGGCTTGTCAGCAGCCGCGAAAGCTGACCCTGGAAGGCGGAAAGGTAAAGATATGTCGGATGGCGCTCGGCCATTGCTTGTAGTTCTCTCCGGGCCATCGGGTGTGGGAAAGGATGCGGTTCTCGGCCTGATGAAATCCGTGGGCGGCCCGATGCATTTTGCGGTTACGGCCACAACCCGTGCCAGACGCAGCAGGGAGATCGACGGCGTGGATTACTGCTTCGTCCCCCGCGAGAGCTTCGCTCAATTGATCGAGCAGGGCGGGCTTCTGGAATGGGCCGAGGTGTACGGCAATTTCTACGGGGTGCCGCGGGCCCAGGTGAAGGAAGCGCTGGAGGCCGGCCGCGACGTTATGGTGAAGGTGGACGTTCAGGGAGCGATGACCATCAAAAAGGCGGTGCCGCAAGCGATACTCATATTCCTTGCGCCGCCTTCGATGGAGGAACTCGAGGGCAGGCTGAGGAGGCGGAATACGGAGTCGGATACCGATATGGAGCGCCGCGTCGTCACTGCCGCCGCGGAGATGCAGATGCAGAGGGAGTTCGATTACGTAGTGGTAAACGACGAGGTCGAGAGGGCGGTGGTGGAGATACAGGGCATCATCGCGGAAGAGAAGCGAAAATCGACATCCGGTAAAATAGTGCTATGAATCAAATATAGGAAGCTCTGAACAAGCTTATCCAAAGAATCCCTCCAGCTTCCCGAACGCTTTTCTCGACTTTCCGGGTAGTTCTCGATGTCGTGAGAGCCTTCGATCAGCCTGATTTCACTGGTTTTGCTACGGCGTTTCC
>JAYEHL010000012.1:0-5871 GCA_034659515.1 Chloroflexota bacterium
ATTTCGGGAGGTTAACAAATCTCTGGAGCGAGTTGCTTGATGAGGGCTTATCCACTCGTCACCACTGCCTACAAAACCAGATGGTTATTACTGCCCCTCCAGGCTCATTTCTGGATTAGAAAAGACTCCCCGCGAACGCTACCGCTATAGCAGCGTTGAGCTCACAAATCACGTACCACCATAAGCGACCACGTATCCGCCGATGCCGGACTGCCTGACTACCGATCCAATGTGTAGGAATCCAGCTCTCTGGTCTCGGTGCCTACATAATTGCTGTAGTCCACCATCTTTATGAACGTACCTACATCCTCCGACCACCACTCGATCAGACCGAGTTCGGTCGAGCCCAAAGTAGTATGTTCGATGCGATAGCAACTGAAATCACCCGCCGGAACTGTAATTTCTTCGATCTCCGTTATCTCAGCGCTCTTCGGTACCTGCCAATGCACCCCCGAGCTAGAGTTGATGTCCACATCGTACGTCCACGTCTTCCCCACTTCCCATGGAAAACCATGCGATCCGTTGTACGTATAGGTAAGAGTTGTAATAGTCTCGTATCCATAAACGCTGGAAACCGGGATCTTCTGCGACAGATCCAGCGTGTCCTTGATGATCCACATTTCGCCACTAACAACCGATGTGCTCACCGATCCATTTGCCGACATAGCCGTGCGGTAGGCACCTTCCTTTTCCAGATCTTCGTTCTCTATGCTAAGATCGATAAAATAGCACTCGTAAGCGCTAATATTGACTTCCCCTCCAACCGTCATCGTATATATACTGGTATCAACAATACTTTCGTTCTCTGCATATGTGACGGTATACTCGTACACGTCACCTTCGGCGATAAGCACTTTCTCTTCCGTTTTGAAGCCGTAGATAAGAGCGAGAACCAATAGGATAAGTCCTAAAATTACCAGCAGCACCCCTTTATTCTTCATGCTTCCCTCCCTTTGTTATTTCTTCTATCGATTCGACAGCTACCAGCGTGAGAAACTATAAAACAAAGAACCGATAGTATAATATTTCGCTGTTCTAAGGTAAATAGATCAAATGCCCATTAGAAATGACCGGTTGACCTATTCGTGCCATAATTTACCATTCTTCAAATCCACTGTCAACCCTTAAACGAGATTGACGTTTTCCCCGCACATTACGACAAAAATCTATATCCAATCTGATAGCAGACACTGTATGCGATCACAAACGATCATGGGAGATTCATCTCTAGGAGATATGTGAAAGAGCGCTTTCCGGCAGTTAAACTTTCGATCGAAAGAATTTGTCTGGAGCGATTTTGAGACATCGGACCGCCAGCCGTGCAAAATTACACTTCGCAAAAATAGCGCAGCACGCCTTCGAGGATCGCGCGCCAGTGGTTGCCCAGCTTCGCCAGGTCCAGCCTCAGCTGCGTCGTGCCCACCTTCACGCCGTTGCCGAGGATTGTCTGCACCTTGACCTTATCGAACTTTTTGTCCGGCGGCAGTTTCAATGTTAATTGCCGATCCTCGCTGACTATAGACTCGACGCCCGCCTCCATCGCAAGGACCTTGATATCGACGGCGTAGAGCAGGTTCACAACCTGTGGCGGCAGCTGTCCGAAACGGTCGATCAGCTCGCCGCGCATGGCCTCGACCTCCTCGCGCGAGGTAATCCTCGAGATGCGCTGATAGATTTCCAGTCGAACGTCAAGGTCCGAGACGTACGACTCGGGGATGCGGGCCTTGACGGGGAGATCGATGGACGGGCCCTGCTGCACGATATCGGGCTTTATCTTGCCGGTGCGCAGCTCCTCAACGGCATCGCTGAGCATGCGGCAGTACAGGTCGAAGCCGACGGCCCCGATCTGGCCGCTCTGCTCCGAGCCCAGGATGTTCCCCGCCCCGCGGATCTCCAAATCCCTCATCGCGATGCGGAAGCCGGCACCGAGCTCCGTGGCTTCCGCTATAGTCTCCAGCCGCCGCGACGACTGCGGCGTGAGCGGCTTGGCCGTGTCGTATAGGAAATAGGCATAGGCGCGGTTGGCGCTGCGCCCCACGCGCCCCCTGAGCTGGTACAGCTGCGCCAGCCCCATCCTGTCGGCGTCGCTCACGACGAGCGTGTTGGCGTTGGGCACGTCCAGCCCGGCCTCGATGATGGTGGTCGAGACCAGCACATCGATATGCCCCTCGTAGAAATCGAACATGATGTTCTCAAGCTGATCCGGCGACATCTGTCCGTGCGCCGCTGTGACCACGGCATGCGGCACCAGCTTCCCTATTTCCCCGGCGATGCGATGGATACCGTCGATCCTGTTGTGAACGACGAAGACCTGCCCGCCGCGGTCCATCTCGCGCAGTATCGCGTCGCGCACTATCTTCTCATCGTAAACGCCGACGTAGGTCTTTATCGGCAGCCGCTCCTCGGGCGGCGTCTCCATGGTGCTCATGTCGCGCACGCCGGATAGCGACATGTACAGCGTGCGGGGGATGGGCGTGGCCGTCAGCGTGAGCACGTCAACATCGCGGCGCAGCTTCTTCAAATATTCTTTATGCGCCACGCCGAAGCGCTGCTCCTCGTCGATGACGAGAAGTCCGAGGTTCTTGAACGCGACGTCTTTTTGTAGCAAACGATGCGTTCCGATGACGACATCGATGCCGCCCATCCTCAGCTTTGCCACTACTTTCGATTGCTCGCCGGGCGAGAGGAAGCGGCTGAGGACGGCGACGTTGATGGGGAATGCCCGCAGCCTCTCTGAGAACGTCTCGAAGTGCTGCTGCGCCAGCACCGTGGTCGGCACCAGCACCGCCGCCTGCCTGCCATCCATCACCGCCTTGAACGCAGCGCGCAGCGCCACCTCCGTCTTGCCGTAGCCCACGTCGCCGCAGACCAGCCGGTCCATCGGTTTGGGCTGCTCCATGTCCTGCTTTATCGCCACGACCGCCTTCAATTGATCAGACGTCTCCTCGTACGGGAACGAGGCCTCCATCTCGCCCTGCCATACCATATCCGGCGAGAAGGCGAAGCCGGTCACCACCTCGCGCTCGGCGTATATCGACAATAACTCACGAGCCAATAATGCAGCGGCCTGCTTCACCTTGCGCCGCGTGCGCGCCCACTCCTGAGAGCCGAGGCGGGAGAGCGCCGGCGGCTCCTCCCCCTCGCCTATGTACCTCCCCAGCCGGTCGATCTGGTCGCTGGGCACGTACAGCTTATCGCCCGACGCGTATTCAAGGACAAGGTATTCCTTCTCGCGCTCGCCCACGGCCATAGTCCTCATGCCGGCGAATATCCCGATGCCATGCTCCATGTGCACCACATGGTCGCCGATGACCAGCTCCGAGAGCGCCCCCAAACGACGCGGATGTCCGCGTTTCTCGCGTCCTCTTGTCTTTGTGAAGCCGAATATCTCGGTATCGGTTAGTACGATGGTCGAGCCCAGCGCCCAGCCCCGGGCCAGCGACCCCTGCAATAAAGCAACCGACTTCTCGGACGGCAGCTTGTCGAGGTTTACCAGCACGGGAGCGATGATATCCTTCTCCTCGAAAAGATCGGTCAGCCTGCGCGCCTGGTGCGAGATGACGACGACGCGTTTCTGTTCGACACGAGTCATCTGCGCCACGCCGTCGAGGAACTCCTCCAGCCTGCCGCCGTATATCGGAGCCGCGACGAAGGATAAAGCTTCTTGCTCATCATCGCTGCGCCAGGACAACAGATCGAGCCGACGGTCGATTTTATCGAATCGCGCCGAGAGCTCGTCCCGGTTGAAATATGTCGTCGGGAAATCCGCCGCTATGTCGCCGCGAGCCGTCTGGTCGTCCCGTATCTGCCGCGATTCCTCATCGAACTCAACGATCGACCTTTCCACATCGTCGGGCTGGTCGAGGACAAGGATCGACTTGGCAGGCAGGTAATCGACGATGGCTCCGGCATCGCGCTCGGCTACAAAATCATCGAACGACATCTCCCGTGCGGGAACGATGGTTATCTCGTCGACGGTTTCGATGGAACGCTGCGTCGCCGGGTCGAAGAAACGAATGCTCTCCACCTCGTCGCCGAAAAGCTCGATGCGCGCCGGCATCGGGTGCGCGGGCGAGTAGACATCGATGATGCCGCCGCGCCTGCTGAAGCCGCCGGGCGCCTCCACCATGTGCTCGTTCTGATAGCCCATCCCGACCCACGCCGCCAGCGTCCCCTCCAGATCAACGCTCATCCCCTGTTTGATAGCATGAACCTCATCGTGAAATTTCTCAGGCGAGAGCGTGATGCGCGCCAGCGCGTGCGCCGACGTCACAACCAGCGCGGACCTGTCGACACTCAGAGAATGTAATGCGCGCACCCGCTGGCTGACGGTATAGGGAGAGGGCATCTGCTCATACGGCAGCGAGTCCGGCTCCGGGAACAGCGCCGCCTCCGCGCCCCAGCATCTGAGCTGGTCCTGCAGCCACCGCGCCCGCTCCGGCTTGGCCGCGACGATAAGCATCGGCATTTTTAACTGCCGATGCAGCGCCGCCAGCGCGTACGGCTTGGCCGCGTCCATGACGACGACGCTGCGCCCGCCGCCGCGCCCCAGCGCCTGCGCCAGCCCGCGGTACTCCGCCGTCCCCTCGATGAGCGGCAATAGCTGTTTCAGATTCAATTTCTCCATAAAAATAGAACGACCTAAGGGCCGGTCATCGCTGACCCGCCCTGTCTAAATTGTAGCATAAAGCTGCTTCTGTCATCATCCGGCTTGACCGGATGATCCAGACGTCTGGATTGCCCGATCAAGTCGGGCAATGACAATGGGGATACGAACTCCCCCTGTCCCCCTCTTTGATTAAAGAGGGGGAAGTAACAAAACCAAGGGGGCGTTCGTTGACTCAAATTGAATAACGTGGCTATAATGGCGTCATTAAAAGAAGCTGTACAGAACAATGCAATATGTAGTATCTATTGTTATTCCCTTTGTTACTGCCTTGCTGGCGGCATGGTCAACTTATTACTTCACTGCAAGACATTTTCACAAGCAGAAGTGGTTTGAATTCGACCAGCGCCGTTTCGATGAATTCTACGGCCCTATTCTTAACCTGATTCAACAGATCAGGGCAGATTGTGAAAACAGCGTTAAGGTCAGTGATGCTTCTAACCAAGTATGGCAGGAGATTTGTCAGAAGCACTCGCATCCGTTTGAAGACTGCGATAAGTACTTCGAACCTTATAAAAAGATATTAGACGATGAAAACACGCGCATGAATAGTAATGTTGTCCCCACACTCGATGAACTAGTTAATATATTCAAGTCTAAAGAGCACCTCGCATATCCATCAACACAGAAGCTCCTTCCTCAATTTTTACTATATGTTGAGCAATTTCATCGACAACTTCCGCGTGAAGTATTTAATAAAATATACCCTTCCGCCGAGCCTTTGGCTAAGCTGTATGCTGATGTGGAAACACATGCAAACAAATTGAGAATTAAACTCTCCGGCGAGAAACAATAATCTAAAGCTTTTAATCCTTCTATGAAAGGAATTTCATTATGGCGTGGAGTATGACTAAACCAGCAAAAAGAACAGAAAAGGATTTACTACTATGGGCAAACGACCAAGTTAGCCAAGGTGTCCCACGTCAAATCATATGGGATTGTTTAATGAATTGGGATAATGAAAAGCTATCATTAGAAGAGAAAGAATCGTCAATGAAAGTGGCTTCACACATATTGAACATTATGGTCGACAGAAATTTAAATGGCATAGCTCTCGAAAAACAAGGTTTAGTAGACAAAGCAATCGCACTCTATGTAGAAAACGTCTCGGACCTGTTTGACGGGGACCATCCTTATGACCGTCTCAGAGTAATATACTCTAAACAAAAGCGCTTCCCTGAAGCGATTCGTGTCTGTAAGACTTT
>JAYEHL010000013.1:0-5818 GCA_034659515.1 Chloroflexota bacterium
TTCTGGATTAGCTCTCGTTTCGACATTAGAATATCTTAATCCAACATTACTTTTAAATAGATTCTATGTAGCAGCATTATATAGTGGACATAAATGCGAGTCAAACGCCAATCGTATAAATCTGTCATTGCGAGCGAAGCGAAGCAATCTCTCGCTAAGTCATGCTGCACGAATGACGAGATTGCCGCGTCGCTGCGCTCCTCGCAATGACGTGTTCACATTCCACCGTCGGCATTTCACGTCCGTCATTTCCTGCCATTGCGAGCCCTTCGCGTGCTGTCATTCTGAGTCCTTCCTCGGAAGGGCGAAGAATCTCGCTCCCATCGGGCGTTTCCTATAGGGGTACAGCATGCTGTGCCCCTACATCCGTCGTGCAATGCAATGATGCCGTGTATGTGATCATAATGTCGAGCACAGACGCAAGATGTTGAGTCTCTACTCGGCGTCTTTGTTGTCCGCATCCATGTTTTCCTGTAGAATACGCCCAAGGGTGAAATGGGCGAGAGAGTAACTCCCGTAAGGCAGCAATACCTGAGGATCAAACGCAGGTATCCCGATACCATCGTTTTCTTCCGCCTGGGCGATTTCTACGAGACGTTCGACGACGACGCCAGGGTCGTGTCGAAAGAGTTGGAGATCGTTCTGACGTCGCGGGAGATGGGGAAGGGCCTTCGGGTGCCGCTGGCGGGCATTCCGTATCATGCCCTGGAGAACTACCTCGGCAGGCTGATAACGAAGGGGTACAAGGTTGCGATCTGCGAGCAGCTGAGTGATCCGAAGGCCAAGGGGCTTGTCGAGCGCGACGTGGTGCGCGTGGTCACGCCGGGAACGGTGGTGGAGCCGGGGCTGCTTCAGGGCAGCGCTAGCAACTACCTAGCCTCCGTCGTTATCGACGGTGATAAGGCCGGGATCGCCTACGCCGATATCACCACCAGTGAGTTCCAGACCACGCAGCTTCCCAGCGAACGTATGCAATCGGAACTGGAGCGCCTGCGCCCTTCGGAGATAATCTCTCCGAAGGAGCAAGAGGTGTGGGGCGGCCCCGCGCCGGTGACGCCGGTCGATGTCCAGTATTTCGAGTTGGAGGCTACGCATCATCTACTCAGGGAGCACTTCGGCACGGCCTCGCTCGAGGGGTATGGTTGCGCCGGTCTGCCGCTGGCCGTGAGGTCGGCGGGGGCCATCGTCCATTACCTTGGCGAGACGCAGAAGCCGGCGTTGAAGCAGCTGACGGGACTGTCGACGTACAGCACGGAATCGTTCATGACGCTCGATCCGCAGACGCGGCGCAACCTGGAGTTGTTTCAGACGTTCCGGCAGGAGAAGGAGGGGGCGCTGCTCTCCGTCCTCGACATGACGAATACGCCGATGGGGGCCAGGCTGCTGCGGCGGTGGCTGGGGCAGCCGCTGCTCGACGTGGAGGGGCTCAACCGCAGGCTCGACGCGGTGGAGTGGTTCCATAGGGACGCCATGCGCCGCGCGAAGGTCGCAGCCATACTCGACAGGATCGTCGATATCGAGCGGCTGATCAACCGGGTGAGAGGCGGCATCGCCACGCCGAGGGAGCTGATGAGCCTGCGCCGCAGTTTGGAGGCCTCGAACGATCTCCAAGTCGTATTGGAGACGGAGCAGGATTCGAGCATCGCCCGGATAAAGCAGGGGCTGAAGCCGTGCAGCGAGGCCATCGATCTCATCTGCGCAGCCGTCGCCGACGAGCCGCCGCAGAACCTCGGCGACGGGGTTATCAAGGCCGGGTTCTCGCCGGAGCTCGATTCGATCAGGTCGGCGGCTAAGGATGCCAAAAGTTACCTGGCGAACCTGGAGCGCGTTGAACGGGAGCGCAGCGGCATCAAGTCGCTGAAGGTGAGCTATAACAAAGTCTTCGGCTACTACATCGAGATATCGAATGCGAACCTGCCGCAGGTTCCCGACGATTACATTCGCAAGCAGACGCTGGCCAACGCCGAGCGTTTCTATACGCCGCAGTTGAAGGAATACGAGTCGCTGATACTCAATGCGCAGGAGCGGCTGATCGATCTCGAAGGAGCGATATACCGGCAGGTGCTGGGGCAGGTCGCGCTATCCGCCGCGCATATACTCGAGACGGCCTCGGCGATAGCGCAGCTGGACGTGTTCGCCTCGCTGGGCGAGGTGGCGGCGCGCTGCGGCTACGTCAGGCCCGGGCTGAACGACGGCAATGTCATATCGATCAAGAACGGGCGGCACCCCGTCGTCGAGCGCATGCTGTCCGACGAGCCGTTCATACCCAACGACACCTATCTCTCGAACGACGACGCGCAGGTTATCATACTCACCGGCCCGAACATGGCGGGCAAATCGACGTATCTGCGACAAACGGCGCTCATCGTTCTGATGGCGCAGGTCGGCAGTTTCGTACCGGCGGATGCGGCTGAGATCAGCATCGTCGACCGTATCTTCACACGCGTCGGCGCGCAGGACGACCTAGCGATGGGACGCTCAACGTTCATGGTCGAAATGGAAGAAACCGCCAATATTCTGAACCACGCCACATCGAGGTCGCTGCTGATACTGGACGAGATCGGCAGGGGCACCAGCACCTACGACGGCATCTCTATCGCCCAGGCCGTCGCCGAATACATCCACAATCATCCCAAAATGGGAGCCAAGACCATATTCGCCACGCACTACCACGAGCTGGTCGATCTCGCGGGCTTCCTGCCGCGCGTTAGAAATTTCAACGTCGCTGTGACTGAGGAGAACGGCAGGGTTATATTCCTGCGCCGCATGATTTCCGGTGGAGCCGACAAGAGCTACGGCATCCATGTGGCGCAGCTCGCCGGGCTTCCCAGGGCCGTCGTCCGTCGGGCTGAGGAGGTGCTCACGGGTTTGGAGGATAAACGCCGCGTCAATGGCGGGGGTGGGGGGAGGCCGTCGCAGCAGTTGAATCTGTTTATTGAGACAGCGGGCTCGTCGGCGGTCGTCGATGAGCTGGCGCAGCTGGAACCCGATTCCATGACCCCGCTCGAGGCGTTGAACAAGCTGTACGAGCTGAAGAAAAAGGCGGGTAACGGTGGATGAAGACAGGGCGTAAAGCTGATCATCTATGGCTTGTTGACGATGGTTGTTTATGTGCTGTAAATCAAATAATACCGGAGGCAATTTATGAGAGCTGTAGCTGCGGGTATCGCGCTTGTTTGCGGCATAGCGGTATTGGCGGGGGTGTTTCTGCCGTGGCTGGGTGTATCGGGCTCGGTGGGGCTTCTCGATTGGTCGTACACGGTATCGGGGTGGGATGTTATCGACACGTCGGGGTGGGATGTGTCCGAGTTTGTTCTATCGACCAATCTGCATGCCGTGCTGGTGTTGATCGGGGCTGTGGCCATGATCGTTGCCGGATTGTCGGCGTTTATATTGTCGCTGACGCCCAGGTCGGCCCGCGCCGGCGCAGTAGCACTGGGCCTGCTTGCGGCTCTGTCCGGCGCGGTGGTCATCGGCGGGCTGGCGTGGTGCTATATTGAGATATCGGATAAAGAACTGACCGACTATATCACGTACGGCGCGTACGTGTGCCTGGGGGGAGGGGTGCTAGGATTTATATTCGGGATCATAGCGACTTTTAAATAAATGCTCCGGTATGGACTACACAAATTGCGAAGTAAAGAGTACAATTGCGCAAAGGAATTCAATTGCCGCGAAATCTTGTAAGCGGTAGAAATCTAAGTAGGGGGTGAAAAATGAGGATAGCAGGATCGATTATAACGGCGATTTGCGGGATTTTGCTGATAGTATCTCTGGCAGCGAAGGGCGGCAGAGGCGCTGTTATCACGCTTGGCATATTTGCGATAGTAGGCGCTTTAGCCGCTATCGGTGGTTGCATATGGTTCACTATCGATGCTGCAACGAATGACGTGTTTAGTTTTGTCTCCTATGGATACTATATCGCTATAGGAGCGGCTATACTTGGCTTGATTTTCGCAATACTCACAGCGGCTTTCGCGAAGGGTAGACAGGACTGGTAATTGAGCCTGGAAGATTCAGGTTGGAGTAGGAGGTTTCCAGATGGCTAGGCCGAAAAAGGCGGGGACTGTACCGAGTAAGTGTGCCAAGTGCTCTTCGGGTGAGATAGAGAGAGCGGAGCTGTCGATGTATGGTAAGCTTGGTTTCATGGGGCCCGACTATCGATTTGATGTTTATATTTGCACGGTGTGCGGTTTTTCCGAGTTGTATTTCCAGGGCGCCAAGTGGATAAAGTGATCGTAGATGTCAATTGAGGTCTTATCACCGGACGTTGTCGCGAAGATAGCCGCCGGTGAGGTAGTGGAGCGTCCGGCATCCGTGGTCAAGGAACTTGTGGAAAACTCGCTCGACGCCGGTGCCACCCGGATCTCCATCGAAGCGCGCGGCGGCGGCGCGGCGTTCATCAAGGTCGTCGATAACGGCAGCGGCATACCGTCCGGACAGGCGGAGGCGGCGTTCGAGCGCCACGCTACGAGCAAGATAAGCTCGGCGAAAGACCTCGAAGCCATCTCAACGCTCGGCTTCAGGGGCGAGGCGCTCCCCAGCATCGCGGTGGTTTCGCAGATAGAAGTGTTGACCCGTACCCCCGATGAAGAATCGGGGGTACTTCTTTGTTTACGGGACGGCAAGGTGAGCGAGCGCTCCGTTAAGGCCTCGCCGCAGGGAACATCGATAACCGTGCACAACCTGTTTCAAAACGTTCCCGCGCGTCTCAAGTTCCTCAAGTCCGCCGGTACCGAGAACGCCCACATCTCGGACCTCGTCACACAGTACGCACTCGCCTTCCCCGGCGTGAGGTTCGATCTCGTGATCGACGGACGGGGCGTTCTGCAGACATCGGGCGGTGGCGGACAGCGCGATGTCCTCGTCGAAATATATGGACTGAAGACGGCCGAGGCGATGATCGAGGTGGGCGACATCGATTCACAAGTATATGGATTCGTCGGCCCGCCGGAACTGGCGCGCTCGCGGCGAAGCCACCTCAGCTTCTTCGTTAACCGCCGCTGGGTGAGAAGCGGGCTTCTCACCCGGGCGACCGAGGAGGCCTACTCCGGACTGCTGATGTCGGGCAGGCATCCCATAGCCGTACTCAATATCGCCATCGATCCCCGCGATATCGATATAAACGTGCATCCCGCCAAGACCGAGATCAAGTTCCGCAACGAGCGGGAGGTCTTCGCCGACGTGCAGAGGGCGGTGCGCGCCGCGCTCATCGAGGAGACGGCCGTGCCGCAGTCGAGACGCGCCCCGCATACGGTATCGTTACCGTCATCGGCATCGAGGACCGAGCCTGTCGTAAGGCAAAATCGATTATTCGAGGAATCGTCTCATCTTGAGGCTCGTGTCGAGTCCGCCAACGCGGGACCGCGCCTGCCGATATTGCGCGTCATCGGTCAAATGGCATCGACTTATATAATAACCGAGGGGCCGGACGGCATGTACCTCATCGATCAGCACGCCGCTCACGAGCGCATACTCTTCGAGCGGGCGATGGCGCAGCGCGCGAGGGGTGCGGTGGAGGTGCAGGGGATGCTCGAGCCGCTGGTCGTCGAGCTGACGCCGCGCCAGACGCATTTGCTGCAGCGGGAGGAAGAAACGCTCTCGTCCTACGGTTTCGCCATCGAGCCTTTCGGCGGCAGGTCGTACGCGGTACGCACGGTGCCCGCCGCGCTGCGAGAGGCGGATATCGCTCGAGCGGTGATCGAAATACTGGACTCGCTCGCCGACGAGGGTGACAGGGCGAAGGTCGACGAGCGCATCGCCGCCTCGGTGGCGTGTCACGGCGCGGTGCGTGCCGGCAAAACGCTTTCGCAAGAGG
>JAYEHL010000014.1:0-5759 GCA_034659515.1 Chloroflexota bacterium
GGACAAGTGCTATCCTAGACCGTCCGGAGTAGTGACGGACTATAAGAGAACGAGCTGGCCGCTATTACGTAAACGAACGTGCTTCCAACGGCTGATAGCGGCCGTCCGGTCATTACAGTAAGGAAGTATGTACAATGAGCGAAATGCCGGCACTGACAAGGCTTTTCGAACCAGCCGAAATAGGAACGCTGAAACTTAAGAATAGGCTGGTCATGCCTCCCATGGGCACGAACATGTCGGACGGCGGATACGTGAACCGGCGAATACTGGATCACTACGAGGCGCGCGCCAGGGGCGGCGTGGGGCTCATCATCGTCGAGGTCGCCAGCGTCGACTCGCCTGCCGGAATGAACACGGCCAGTATGCTTATGCTGGATGATGACGCGTACATCCCAAAAATGGCCGAGCTCGCCGATACCATTCACAGGCACGGTGCCAAGGCTGTGATACAGATCAGCCACGCCGGCAGGGGGGCTAGGGAGAAGATAACAGGCGTGCAGCCGGTGGCCCCGTCGCCCATCCCCATGCCGTTCAGTTCGGCGATCGGCTACAGCGGGGACACGCCCCGCGAGTTGACCGCGGCGGAGATAAAGGCCATCGAGCAGAAATATGCCGACGCCGCTGGCAGAGCTAATATCGCCGGCTTCGACGGCGTCATGCTGCACGGAACCGGCTACTATCTCATAGCCCAGTTCGTTTCTTCGACCGCCAACGTCAGGGACGATGAATACGGCGGCGACCTTGAAAACAGGGCCCGATTCCCGCTGGAGGTGATAGAGGCCGTCAGGAGCAGGATCGGAAACGATTTCCCGCTGCTCTATAAGATGAGCGCGCTGGAGATGGGGGAGGATGCCGGGCTTACCCTGGACGAAGGGCGACGCCTTGCCGTCATGCTCCAGGACGCCGGGGTGGACGCTCTGGAGCTGGCGGGGATGATGTGGGGCATAGACCTGAACATGGAGCCGCCTCAGGGAGAGCCCCGGAACATGGGGTTGATGCTTTCTCCCTTCATCAAATCGGTGGTGACCATACCCGTGATCGCGGAGGGAAGGATCGATCCTTATGAAGGCGACAAAGCGATTGAAGAGGGCAAGACGGACCTCATCGGCTTCGGCCGGGGACTGCTGACGGACCCGCGCCTGCCGGAAAAGGCTCGGGAGGGCAGATTTGAGGAAATACGCCCGTGTATCGGATGCGGGCGCTGCACCGACAACCAGTTAATGAGAGGAAAGGGCATAATGTGCTCGGTGAACCCGGCGGTGGGCAACGAGGCCGATAAGTACAGAATCTACAAGGCCAGGAAGGCTAAGAAGGTGTCGATTGTCGGTGGCGGTCCCGCGGGCATGGAGGCGGCCAGGGTGGCCGGGATGCGCGGACACCGCGTGACCCTGTACGAGAAGAGATCGAAGCTCGGCGGACAGCTGAACCAGGCTGTCGTACCGCCGCACAAGAGCAACCTTGCCGCATACCTCGAATATCTAAAACAGCAGTTGATCCTGCAGCATGTCGATATCCGAACGGGAACCAGGGCCACCGCCGACATGATAAGGAAGACCGATCCGGACGCCGTTGTGATCGCCACAGGCGTCGCCGCGACAAATCTGGATATACCGGGAGCGGACAGACTATTTGTTATGTCCGCCAGGGCTGTGCTCAGCGGAAAAAAGACGGCGTCAAAGGTCGCCATAATAGGCGGAGGGCTCATCGGCTGTGAGACAGCGGAGTTCCTGCGGAAGCAGGGTCGGCAGGTTACAATAATAGAGATACTGGACGAAATCGCGGGGAACATGGTCTACGCGCAAAAGACCATCCTTGAGACCCGCTTGAAGGCCGCGGGTGTCGCTATTATCACCGGAGCCAGAAGCAAAGAAATCATCGACACCGGCGTAATCGTTATAGTAGAGGGGGGTGAGAGGATGCATGTCGAAGCCGGCAGCGTGGTGATCGCGGTTGGAGACAGGCCGAACAAGGAACTTGAATCGAAACTTAAAGGTATCGTTCGTGAGCTTTATACGGCGGGGGACTGCGTAGAACCGGAAGGAATAGCGGAGGCCGTCGCGGCGGGCCACCTGGCCGCGCTGTCGATTTAAAAGATATAGAGTGATGTGTATCGAATTTTCCGGTCAGGGCAATTTGAAGCACTGACAGGAAGGAGAGGCTCCAATGGCAAAAGACGAGAAAAAGACGACGGGTAAAACCTCGAAAAAAGCTAATGGCTACGGCGGTCCGGTGCGCCCTATCTGTCGGCTGGAAGACCTCGACAAGGAGACCCTTGTGAAGCTGGCGAACGAATACGCCCGGGCTTACCAGCAAATGGACAACCACTGGTACGATGCTATAGCCAAGCGGTACGGCGAGCAGACGGCCCGCGAAATCGACTTCGAGGTTTGGATGAGGAACATACCTCCCACGGCTCGGCGCACGCTGGAGGTCCTCGGCCATAAAGAGAACGACATGGCCGGCATCCTGAAGGTGATGCAGTTCCATCCGGCCGCCGGCGGTTGCCCGTATCACTACGACTACGAGGTCGAACTGAAGAGTCCGAAGGTCGGCATCGTTAAGGTCGCCAGATGCAAGCCTATGCGCTTCCTTAAGGAAAAAGGGGACTCGGAGTTCCTCAGAACCATGTGCCGCACCTGGGACGCGGAGATGTTCGGACAATCCGCCAAGGCCATCGTTCCCGAGGTTAAATGGAGGCCGCTGGTTATCCCACCGTACGATGCTCCCTACGAAAAGCAGGAGCCCGGCTACGACTGCATATGGGAGTTCACGATAGAGGATTAGCCCGGCGATAACGGGAGGTACTATGCTTGCTGATAAATTCAGGCTCGATAACAAAGTGGCGATTATCACCGGAGCCGGCAAAGGCATCGGCCGCTGCGTCGGTCTGACGTTTGCCGAGGCCGGCGCAAACGTTGTCTTCGCGGCCAGGACCGAGAGCGACATCCAGGCAGGCGCGGAGGAGGCCAGGGCCTTCGGCGTAAAGGCGATCGCTGTTCCCTGCGACGTCACGGTCGACGAGCAGCTCGAGCATCTGGTCGCGCGCACCATCGAGGAGTTCGGCAGGATCGATATACTGGTGAACGTCGCCGGAGGAAGCGGACCTAACCTTGTCGAAAAGACATCGCGGAGAAGATTCCTTGCGTCGCTTGATTTCAATGTGGTCTCGGCATTCGTCCTCACTCGACTGTGCCTCCCGCATCTGCAGAGCACAAAAGGCTGCGTCATCAATATCAGCTCGACGGTAGCAAGACTGGTCCAGCGTAATTTCAGTGTCTACGGAACGGCCAAGGCCGGCCTGTCATACATGACGAGGATGCTGGCCTGTGACCTGGCGCCGGATGTCCGGGTCAACGCCGTTGCGCCCGGAACAATAATGACGGACGCCCTGCGAAGCTTTGTTGATGAGGCCTCGCGGCAGAAGATGAGCGACCTGACACCGCTTAAACGGCTCGGTATGCCCGAGGATATAGCCTGTGCCTGCCTGTACATGGCGTCGCCTGCGGCCTCGTGGGTAACGGGTAAAATCATCGACGTCGACGGCGGCACGGAGGCAACGAGCGTTCCGTCATGATCCGTTTTGGAGATGGCCGATATGTTTGATTTGACAGGACATACAGCTTTAGTCACCGGCGCCGGCCAGGGCATGGGCGCCGGGGTGGCGCATGCGCTGGCGGCTCAGGGGGCGCGCGTTGCGGTGAACGATTATCACCTTGAACGAGCCGATCGCACAGCGGCATCGATACGAGATCTCAGCGGAACGGCCATCGGCATACAAACCGACGTGACCGACCCCGCTTCTATCGCGGTGATGATCGTGGAGATCGAGCGGCAGTTCGGGCCGGTGGATATACTTGTGAACAACGCCGGCATCCCGGTCGAAGGCGTGAAGTACGCGAAGTTCATCGAGACCGAAAGGGAGGACATGGAGGTATATATCGACCTCAACCTGCGCGGGGTGATGAACTGTGTTCGCGCCGTACTCCCCGGCATGTGCGAGCGCGGCTGGGGACGCATCGTCACCGTCTCTTCCGAGTCGTGGCGGCTGGGAGTGAACATGGGGCTTTCTCTCTACGCCACTTCAAAGGCCGGGGCGGTAGGTTTCATGCGGCAGCTTTCCGGCGAGATAGGCTCCAGCGGCGTTACCGCGAATTGTATTTCGCTTGGGATGATGAACAACGCCCCCAACGCGGACGCCATCTGCAAGAAAGCCACCAGCGTCGGCCGGGCGGGCACACCGGAGGATGTGGGCGCGGCGGTAGTCTACCTAGCCTCGGAGGAGGCGGCATGGGTCACCGGACAGGTGCTCCCGCTGAACGGAGGCTCCTGCACCGCATAGGCAATTAGCGATGCAAACTACAGCGACGCTGCGGAAAGGATACGGCAATGGTTAAGAAAGAAACCGGGACCAAGAAGAAAGCGCCGAAGGCATCGAAGGAAATGAAGGGCTACGGCGGAGCGGTGCGCCCTATCTGCCGGCTGGAAGACCTAGACAAGGAGACCCTTGTGAAGCTGGCGAACGAATACGCTAGGGCTTACCAGCAGATGGACGGCCACTGGTATGATGCCATAGCCAAGCGATACGGGGAGGAACTCGCGCGTGAGATAGATTTCGAAGTATGGATGAGGAACATACCTCCGACGGCGCGGCGCACGCTGGAAGTTCTCGGTCACAAAGAGGACGACATGGCCGGAATCCTAAAAGTTATGCAGTTCCATCCCGCCGCCGGCGGCTGCCCGTTCCTGTACGACTATGAAGTCGAGGAGGTGAGCCCAAAGGTGGGCATAGTGAAGGTTCCCAGGTGCCATCCGATGCGGCACTACAGGGATAAAGGCAACATGGACTTCGTACGGGTCATGTGCCGCGAGTGGGACACGAAGATGTTCGGGCAATCCGCCAAGGCCATCGTTCCCGAGGTGAAGTGCCGGCCTCTGGTACTCCCGCCTTACGACGCCCCTTATGAAAGGCAGGAGCCGGGCTATGATTGCATATGGGAGTTTACTATAGAAGACTAATGTTTCGATCAAGTGTTTTTACGGCGGCGAGGTCGCCCGACGTTGAGATATGAAGTTAATCAAATAAAAAACTAAGGAGGATAATATGGCCGAATTGCAGGACCTCAGCGGTCCCTTCAATCCCGATCTGAAATTCAGCGACTTCTCTAAGGAGTTCCTGCTGAAATTGACGTATGAATGGCAATGGGCGTTTCTTCAGCTTGATGCCGCCTGGTTCAATCAGGTCAGGACCAAATGCAACGACCAGTGGGCCCACGAGTGCAACCTGGAAATGTGGCTGCGGGTGGAGACAATCGCCAACCCGAGGTATGCCAAGCTGGCAAACATACCACTAAAAAGTGTAGTGGACTCATTAAAGGTGATGCAATTGCCGCTGGCAAATACCATAGGCGGGGTTTTCCCTGTCGAATACGACATCAGGAATGAGAATCACGCATTTATGACCGTCAAAAAGTGCCCCGCGCTGGAATGGTGCGAGAAGAACGCGCCGGAGAGAATCAAACCCATGTGCCAGGTGAACCACCCGCAGATAATGAAACAGAGCGTCGCCAACCCCGATATCCAGGTAACGCCTGTGCAACTGCCTCCCCGGCAGGGAAACGAGGGCTTCGCCTGTAAGTGGGAGTTCAAGCTCGATGTACCTGCGGGAACGCCGCTCCGCAGCAAAGAGGAAGTGGTGAACGAGACCGCCGATATACCGGAGCTCTCGGATATGAGCGGCCCCCTGTACACCAAGCTGACCC
>JAYEHL010000015.1:0-5741 GCA_034659515.1 Chloroflexota bacterium
GAGAAGAATCAGTGGAGGCCATATGCGCCCGGCACGGCGTGAGCGCAACCCAGGCTTATCGGTGGCAGGATCAGTTTCTGGCTGGTGGTCGAGCCGCCTTGGTGGACAGACGGGGAAAAGGGAATCATGACGCGGTTGCGGATGAGAACCGCCGATTGAAGGAACTGGCGGGGCAGCAGGCATTGATTATCGAAGCCCAAAAAAAGCTGGCCGGGATATTACCACGCCGATGAAGAGAGAACTGGTAGACAAATTGGTTACAGACGGGACACCGCTTACGGCTGCTCTGAAAGCGGCGGAATTATCGAGTTCCAGTTACTACTATCACCCGGGAGCCAAGCGGAGACCACGTGCCCTTGATACGGACTTGGTGGCTGCCATTACAATCATGCGACGTGGGCACAACGAGGTCTACGGCTATCGCAAGATTACACAATTCCTCAAGGCTCAGGGTATGGCGGTCAATGCTAAGAAGGTGTTGCGGCATCTGCGCGCCATGGGATTAACACAACCGAAGAAGTTGAAGGGGCAGCAATGGACACGGCTGGCAGTGGTTAAACCGGACGCTCCGAATAACTACTGGGAGGCTGATTTCACCTATGTCTGGGCTGGACAAGGCAACGCCTACCTGTGTGCTATTATTGATGCATGGGATCGGGATATAGTTGGTGATGTGTTCTCTGACCGCTGTCGCGCAGTGGAGGCAGCTGAGGCTCTGGAGAAGGCTGTGTTAGGACGCTTCGGCAGAAAAGTACCGGAGGGTCATCAGTTAACATTGAGAATAGATCGCGGTTCCCAGTTCCGGTCACGCAGATTTCGGGAGACCGCCCGCTTGCTGAATGTGAATCTGGAGTATGCCGGTATCAGATGCCCGGAGGATAAGCCGTACATCGAATCATTCAACAGCAGCTATAAAACGGAGGAAATCTATCGCCATGAGTACCGCAGTATCCGTGAGGCTCGGACAGGCTGGGAAATCTACCGCGCCTGGTATCGAAACGATCGCTTGCATCAGAGCCTTGATTACTTGAGCCCTTTGCAGTATGCGCAAAAAGCACAAAATACTATCTTATTGGTGGCTGATTTTACTCCAGTTTAACGGGGTTCACACCACTACCTTCTCTTACGCTGCTTAACATAGAAACTAGTCCCCAAAACACCGAAGGGAGGCCAATCTAATCCATAGCGTTCATGAATCAAGTTAATAACTTGTTCAAAATCATCAAGATAGCGCTTAGCATTGCGCAGTGTACATGTTTTCTCCCACTGTGTTTTCTGATCGCGCACCTTGCGTTTTGCAGGACTGGTTTCAGAATAGGAAATTGGAAGGATGGCAGTTGTCCCATGAGCTAGAGAGTTACGGAATTTATTCGTAAGTCGGACACTTTGAAATGGTCTTTTTCCATAGTCAATTGCGATATTGGCATCTCTTGCAACACGATCCAACTTATCCAGTGGAGATGCCCTTTCATCCCAATCTGAAAAACGTTCTTTCCCAACATGGTTTAGATAGGCTTCTAGACAGAAAGCATTCATCACAATAGAGCACAGACAATTATAGAAGCTTCCTTCGTTAGTTTGCACTGCTTGCTCCAGCGCGAAGCTAGCAGATTCGTATAAATATGCATACGTTAAAACAACCTGCTTACCAGAAACTGTGACTTCCTGAACAGTCATTACTCTCTACCCCTCGATCTTCCCCTTGGTGCTCGGCACCCTGCCCGCGATGCGCGGGTCGATGCATGTAGCAGCGTCGAGAGCGCGGCCCAGCGCCTTGAACAGCGCTTCTACCATGTGGTGATCGTTTGATCCGTAGAGCACCTGCGCGTGCAGGTTGATCTTGCCTTCCGCGGCGAAGGTCTCAAGGAAGTGGCGCACCATATCGGTTTCCATGTCTCCGATCTTCCTGCGCTTGAAAGGCAGGTCCAGCACGGCATATCCCCTGCCGGACAGGTCGATGACGACGGTGGCAAGTGCCTCGTCCATGGGGACAATGGCATGGCCCATGCGCACGATGCCCTTCTTATCGCCCAGCGCCTTGTTGAACGCCTGCCCCAGCGCGATGGCCACGTCCTCGGCGATGTGATGCTCGTCCCAGCCGGAGGCTTTAATGCTTATGTCAAATAAACCGTGCTGGGCGATGTGGGTCATCATGTGATCGAACATCTTGGAACCGGTCTTTATCTGGAACTTGCCGCTGCCGTCCAGTGAGAGCGCCACGATTATCTTAGTCTCCCCCGTCTTGCGGTTCACGGTCGCCGATCTCTTGCCTGCCATATGCTACCTCCGGTTAAGATTTGTCCAACCCCCTGCTCCTTATTGTCATTGCCCGACTTGATCGGGCAATCCAGAGGGCGAGGCGACCTCGCCCCTACCTCGATTCGTGCGCCGCCTTCAGCGCGTCGATGACGGCGTCGGTGTGCTCCGGCTTGCCCACGCTGACACGGATGCAGTTCTTCAGCAGTGGCGTATTGAAGTATCGCAGGAAGATGCCCTTCATCCGCAGCGCCTCATACAACTCGCGCGCGTCGCCGTCGATGACGTCGCACAGTATGAAATTCGACCTCGTCGGATGCGGGCGCAGGAAGCTCAGTTTCGATAATCGATCGAAGAGCCGACCGCGTTCATCGATGATCTTCTCGACGGTTCCCCTGAGGTAATCGATGTCCGCCATCGACTCGATCAGCGCCACCTGCGCCGCGGCGTTGATGTTGTACGGCTGCTTGATCTTCATAAGCTGCTCGACGATGAACGGCGCGAAGACGCCGTAGCCGAGGCGCAACCCCGCGAGGCCGGCCCACTTGCTGAAGCTGCGCAGCACGATCAGGTTGTTATACTTTGCGACGAGCGGGGCGGCTGTGACGCCGCTGAACTCGTAGTACGCTTCATCGACGACGACTATTTTGCCTGTGTCGAGCAATGCGACGATATCCACCTCAGGCGTGAGATTGGCCGTCGGATTGTTCGGCGAGGCGATGAAGATGACCTTCGTTCTATTATCCATCGATTTTTTAATTCCGGCGACATCGATGTTGAAATTCGCGTCACGCGGCACGTCGACGACCGTGCCGCCGCAGACATCGGTGCAGAACGGGTACATCCCGAAGGTCGGGGCGCAGTTTATCACGCCGTCGCCCGGATCGAGGAACAGGCGAAGGATGAGATCGATAAGCTCGTCGCTACCCGCGCCCGCCAGAATATAAGCGGGATCGACACCGGCATATTGCGACAGCGCTGCCCGCACATCGCGCTGGTCGGGATCGGGGTAGATACTATAGAACGGATATTTCGACAGCGCCATGCCGACACGCGGCGAGCAGCCGTACGGGTTCTCGTTGCCGTCGAGCTTGATCACGTCATCGATGGAGATGCCCGCGCGCTCGGCGAGAACCTCCGGCGGCGTAATGGGTTCGTATGGTCTCATACTCAATATATCCCGTCGCACAAGATTCGAAATGTCCTCAAAAGACATTATTCCCTGCCCTTCTCCAGCCTTAACTCAGCGGCCAGTGCGTGCGCCGTCAATCCTTCCACTCTGGCGATGGCCGCCGCGGCGGGGCCCAGCGCCTCCATATCCACATCGCTCAGCGCCACCACACTCGATATCTTCAGAAAATCGTTAACGTTGAGCGGCGAGCTGAAGCGCGCGCTGCCCCCCGTGGGCATCACATGGCTCGGCCCGGCGTTGTAGTCACCCAGCACCTCGGGGGAGCTCTCGCCGATGAATATGCCTCCTGCGTTGCGAATGCTCTCGATGTGCGATGAGGCGTCGCGCATTATGAGCGACATATGCTCCGGCGCGTACAGGTTAGCCAGCCCGATGGCCTGCTCCACATCATCGACTATGACTATGCAGCCACGATCGTCCAGCGAGCACCTGGCGATATCCGCCCGATCGAGTCCAGCGAGTTGACGTTCCACCTCTTTATCGACCGCCTTGGCCAGCTCAACGGACGTGGTTATCAATATCGCCGCCGATAACACATCGTGCTCCGCCTGGGCCAGCAGGTCGATGGCGCAAAGCTCGGCGGACGCGGAGTCATCGGCCACGACCACCGTCTCCGTCGGGCCGAAGATGCCGTCTATATCGACGTCGCCGTAGACCATCTTCTTGGCCAGCGTCACGAACAGGTTGCCGGGGCCGCATATCTTGTCCACACATGGTATCGACTCTGTGCCGAAGGCCAGCGCGGCCACCGCCTGCGCTCCGCCCACCCTGAACACCCGATCGACCCCTGCGATATCCGCCGCCACCAGCGTCAGCGGATGGATCGTCCCGTCTTTCCGCGGCGGCGTCGTAACGATCACCTGATCGACACCGGCGACACGGGCGGGTATGGCCGTCATCAACACCGTCGAAGGGTAGCTGGCGGTTCCGCCCGGCGCATAGACGCCCGCGCTTTCGATGGGGTTTACTATTTGCCCGACGCCGTCCTCCATGAAATCCTTAAAACTGTGACGAAGCTGCAACCGGTGAAAGGCTCGCACCCGCTCCGCAGCCACGTTGAGCGCATCGACAAGCTCCGGCTCCACCTCATCGTAGGCTCTCTGTATCTCCGATTCCAGCACCTCAACCGAGTCGAGGGATACGCCATCGATCCTGCGAGTGTAATCAAATAATGCCTCATCCCCTTTGTCACGTACGTCCGCGACGATCCGTCGCACCACCTGCTCAGGGGTCAGCTCCTCACCGAAGGTTTCCTTTATCCTGCGTTTTATCGCAACCGGCACCTCGATGGAATCGATGCCGACGCGCTTCAGCGCATCCTTCGCCTGTTCGAAGTCATAGATTATCTTCATCCTAAATACTCCCTTGCCACCGCTACGGACAGCTCTATCGCCTTGTCCCGAAAAGATTTGATGCGCTGCGGAGTTACGTACTCGATGGCCCACTCAAGCTTTTGGGGCATGGCCTCGAGGAACGAATCCAGATGCTCCGCAACGATCCCCTCCCTTGAGATCAGGAACCCCCTGGCGAACATGCGGAAATCCGCGTTGTTGACCTCGCGCACCGTCGTGGCCCACACGAAATCGCGCCAATCCTTGAGCGCCGCAGGGCTGACGAAACCGATGTCCACCTCCGGGTCCCACCTGCCAAGCTCGTCCCTGATCGCGGCGAGCTTGGATGTATTGAGGCGCTCCCATCGATCCGCCTCGTACTGAAGCATCCGGTCGAGCGTATTGGCCGCCGCGTCCCCGCCGAGCGGCGACGCTTTACCGAAGAACGGCCGGTATATGTCCGTTATCCACGCCTCGTCGGTGACCAGGTGTGATATGTAACCGGCGACGAAGGCCGCCATCCTGCCGTCCGCCACCTCGCCCCTGCTCAACCGGGGATGCTTCGCGAAGAATTCCATCGGGCTGCTCTGGTCATCGCCCCCATCCAGATCGAAGAAGTGGGTATCGATTCTCGATATCGCGTCGGCGTAGTGAGCGTCGGGCGAGATGACCCCGCCGAGGAAGCTCTCCGGGTATTCATCCACAACGGGATGGCCGAGACGCTCCGCCACATCTCTGGAAATGCTTAAATGAAAATAGATTAACGGCATCCTCTCGACCTTTACGTTCCTATTGTCCGCTCTACCTATAACCCTTTGTCATTGCCCGACTTGATCTGTGCAAACTGGGACATAGTTTACAATTTAAACCTGGGACATCGTTTACACTTTTAGTCATGTTTTACAGGGGAAACCTTTCTCGTCGTTTCGTTTATTATACCGAGCGGGAGGAAGCTGAAAAGA
>JAYEHL010000016.1:0-5685 GCA_034659515.1 Chloroflexota bacterium
TTTGGGGTGGGAGGGCTTCGGTGCGAGCGGCCCTGTACATGGCTACTCTGGTGGCTAGTCGGCACAATCCTGTCATTCGAGACTTCTACCAACGCTTGATCGCAGTAGGAAAGCCCAGAAAGGTGGCACTCACTGCGTGCATGCGCAAGCTTCTCACAATCCTGAATGCTATGCTTAAAAATGGTTCTCATTGGTCGCCAGTTTGTATAGAAAACTCTTGACAATCAAGACAGTTGCTACACACTACCCGCTACTCACTATATACTCTCCTTGACCCTCAGCTATGCCTGGCCTATAATAGCAGTCGATGATTAAGCAACTCGAAAATATAAAGTCCAAGGCCCTCGAAGAGCTGGGGCACATCGCCGACCTCAAGGAACTGGAGGGCTGGCGGGTATCCTACCTTGGCAAGAAGAGCGAGCTAACACAGATTCTGCGAAGCCTGGCCTCACTCTCGCCCGAGCAGCGCAAGGCCGTAGGCGCTTTCGCCAACGACATCAAAGGCATGCTGGAGATGCTCTACAAAGAAAATCTCCAGGCGATGAAGGAGCAGTTCTACGAGGAGACAGAGACCACTTCGAAGGTGGAGAAGGGCGAGAAGTTCGATGTCACTCTCCCCGGCCGCCCCACACCCCTCGGGCGCCTGCACCCGACGACGCGCATGCTGCGACAGATATGCGACGTGTTCGTATCGCTGGGATTCCAGGTGGTGGAAGGCCCGGAGGTGGAATGGGAACACTACAATTTCGACACGCTTAACATACCGGCCGACCATCCGGCGCGCGATATGTGGGACACCTTCTGGATCGACTACCGCAACCAGAAGGGCGAGCGCCCCATGCTGCTGCGGACGCATACCTCTCCGATGCAGGTGCGCGTGATGGAGCAGACGCAGCCGCCGGTGAGAGTGGTCGTGCCGGGCAAGTGTTACCGCTACGAAGCGACGGACGCCAGACACGAGTCCATGTTCTACCAGATAGAGGGACTGGCCGTTGACGAGCACATAACGTTCTCCGATCTCAAGGGCACGCTTTACGAGTTCGCCCGTCAGCTTTTCGGCGAGGAGCGCAGGGTGAGATTTCGCTGCGACTACTTCCCCTTCGTCGAGCCGGGCTGCGAGATGGCCATCGACTGCTTCGTCTGCGCCGGCAAGGGCTGCCGCCTTTGCTCGGGCACAGGCTGGATAGAGATACTGGGCGCCGGCATGGTGCACCCGCAGGTTCTGCGCAACGTGGGGTACGACCCGGAGCGATACACCGGCTACGCCTTCGGTATCGGGGTCGAGCGCATCTCCATGCTGATGCACGGCATAGACGATATACGATTGTTCTACGCCAACGACCTGAGATTTTTAAAGCAGTTTTAGTATTTTGATGTCATCATCCTTCCGCGGAAGGATGATCCAGATGTAGGGGCGAATGGCATTCGCCCTTCTAGATTGCCCGATCGAGTCGGGCAATGACAAACGAGATGTAGGGCGGGCTGTACCCGCCAATTATTCGGTGGGCTGAGCCCACCCTACGACATCGAAAAGGAAATATGAAAACACCGATTAGCTGGCTGAAGGAATACATCGACATCGACTTGCCCGCCGGCGAGCTGGCCCACCGGCTGACCATGGCAGGCGCGGAGGCCGACGCCGCCGACGCGGCGGGCGGCTGGGACAACGTATTCGTCGCCGAGGTGACGTCCGTTGAGCCGCACCCCGACGCCGACAAGCTGCGTCTGGTGACCGTCGATCCCGGCGGCGAGCGAACGACGGTCGTCTGCGGCGCGCCCAACGTCGCCGCCGGACAGAGGATAGCCTTCGCGCGGACGGGCGCCGAGCTGATCGACCCCTCCACCGGCAAGAAATCGAAATTGAAAAAGGCCAAGATACGCGGCGTCGTCTCGGAGGGCATGGTATGCTCCGAGTGCGAGCTGGGCATCTCCGACAGCCACGAAGGTATTTTAGTCCTGCCGGGCGACGCGCCCGTCGGCAAACCGCTCGACGAGTATATGGGCGATACGATCCTCGATTTCGATATCACCGCCAACCGCCCCGACCTGCTATCCGTCCTCGGAATCACACGCGAGGTATCGGCGATAACAGGCAGGCCGATGTCGCCGCCAGTGGTCGAGTACCCCGAGGCGGGAGAGACGATAGAATCGAAGGCCTCCGTCGAGATCATAGACGCCGACCTGTGCCCGCGGTACTGCGCCACGCTGATCACCGGCCTCAAGGTAGGGCCTTCCCCCGCGTGGATGGCGCAGCGCCTCGCCGCCTGCGGCATGCGCCCGATAAACAACGTTGTCGATGTCACTAATTATGTAATGTTAGAGTTCGGCCAGCCGCTGCACGCCTTCGATTTCGATCGGCTGTCTCAGGGAAAGATCATCGTCAGCCGCGCCAAGGACGGCGACGTCATGGCCACCCTCGATGACGTGAAGCGCGAGCTGACCAAAGACACGCTGATGATAAACGACGGCGCGGGCCCGGTAGCCGTTGCCGGTGTGATGGGAGGAGAGGAAAGCGAGGTGTCCGACGCGACGACGTCCGTGCTCATCGAGTCGGCCAATTTCAATCCGGCAAGCATACGCCGCACGTCGGCGCGCTTCAAGCTCAGGAGCGAGGCGTCGCTGCGCTTCGAGAAGGGCCTCAGCCCGGAGCTGCCGTACCACGCGCTGCGCCGCGCCACGCAGCTCATGCTGCAGCTCGGCGGCGGAACCGTAGCCAAAGGCGTCCTCGATGTCTACCCAGGCAAGCGTGAGGCGCCCACGATATCGCTGACTACTAAGAAGGTCGAGCGCGTGCTCGGCGTGATGATACCGCTCGACGACATTACCAGGATACTCACATCGCTCGGATTCGATTGCGCGCAGTCCGGCGAGGGGCAGCTTTCGGTCACCGTGCCCTACTGGCGCACCGATATCGCCCTGGCCGAGGACCTCGTCGAGGAGGTCGCGCGCATCACCGGCTACGACAACCTCCCCACCACCCTCCCCTCCGGCGCGCTGCCGCACCATCGTCCCGACCCGATGCGCTCGCTCAGGGAGAGCTCGGTCGATATCCTCGTCGGGTGCGGCATGCAGGAGGCCGTTACCTATGCGCTGACGACCATCGACGCGCTCAAACGCTTCGACCGCAGCGCAGCTCCAATGAAGGTGGAAAACCCCATAAGCTCCGAGCAGGAGTACATGCGCACATCGTTGCGCCCCGGCCTCGTGGCCACGCTGGCGGCCAACGCCCGGCACGAGGATAACGGCATACGGCTGTTCGAGGCGGGACGCGTGTTCATCCCCCGGCCCGACGACCTGCCGCACGAGCTGGAGATGCTGTGCGGCGTCATGTGCGGCCCGCGCCTCGACCGCTTCTGGCAGGGCGACGACGGCGCGATAGACTTCTTCGATGCCAAGGGCATCATCGAGACACTGCTTTCCCATCTGGGCGTACAGGCCGACTTCCAGCCCTCCTCCGACGCCAATCTGACCCCGTCGAAGCAGGCATCCATCATCGTCAACGGCGCATCGATAGGCGTTCTTGGACAGCTGCACCCGCGCTTGTGCGAGAAGTGCGACATCGAATCGCTCAATGTGTACCTCTTCGAGATCGACCTGGAGAAGCTGCTGCCCGCGATATCCGGCATTCGCGAGTACGGCTCCATCCCCAGATTCCCGGCGACCCTCAGGGACATTGCGCTGGTCCTGGACGCGGAGACGCCCGCCCGCAGCGTTACGGACATCATCCGGCAATCCCCGCTGGTGGCCGGGGTGACGCTGTTCGACGTGTACTCCGGCAAGCAGGTGCCGCAGGGCAAGAAGTCGCTGGCCATACGCGTGGAGTACCAGTCCCCGGAGCGCACGCTGACCGATGAGGAAGTGAACAAGGCGCAGGGGAAGATTCTGGCGAGGCTTGAAAAAGAGCTCGGCGCGACGCTGAGGGGATAAAGTAGGGCAGAAGAAACACTTTGCCTTCCGTTTAAAAGCTATCCAAAGGACTTTTTACACCAACCCTATTTTTAGAAGCCACATGGGTATAAATCATGGTCGTCTGCAAGCTCGAATGGCCGAGCAGTTCCTGAATAGTCCTTATATCATATCCGCCTTCTAATAAGTGTGTAGCAAAACTATGCCTTAACGTATGCACGGAAGCCTGCTTGGCAATACCGGATTTTATCAATGCAGACTTAAAGGCTTTTTGCAATGAGGCAGAATGCACATGATGCCTTCTCACAATAAGAGTGACAGGATCAACGGATAGAAATTTCGATGGAAAGAGCCAGAACCAGCCCCATTCCTTCCCCGCATTAGGATATTTCCGTTCGAGTGCGTCCGGCAGATAAACACCGTTGAGGTTCTGTTCTCGGTCACGATCATAGATAGCCTTTACGTCCGCAATATGATGAATAAGCGTATCTCTTAAACTCTCCGGCAACACAGTCAGCCGGTCTTTATTCCCCTTGCCTGAGCGGACAAGTATAACATTTTGTTCAAGATCAATATCCTTTATACGCAGTTCAAGACACTCATTAAGACGCAGACCGCAGCCATAGGTCAACATAGCCATAAGGCGATGATCCCCTGACATCCATTCCAAAACGTTTTTTACTTCTTTAACCGACATCACAACGGGCAGGCGCCTTTTCTTACGAGACCTCACAGCATCCAACACATTGTCTTCCAGCACTTTCTGTAAAACATGCCTGTAAAAGAACACTACAGCGTTCAATGCCTGATTCTGAGTGGAAGATGCAACCTTCTTATCCACAGCCAGGTGACTGAGAAAGTCCTTAATATCTTTTGGTTCGACCTCGACTGGAGTCTTATCATGCAAAAACGCATGAAAACTGCGGAGCCAGAATATATATGTCTTTTCCGTGCTATACGACCGATGTCGTAATCGAAGCGCCTCTCGTAATTTATCTTCAAAGATAGCCCACTCAGCCTGCCCATCCACACAGATAGAACCCTTCTTCATCACTTTAGAGAGATAGTAGTCATAAAGCCTTAACGCAGAATCCGCTTGCCCGACTTGCCATTCTTCGTGGCTCTCCGCAACATGCGCCAAAAAGTTTTTCTTAAGCGCATTGCTGACAGGCAAAGTTACATCTTGCCCCGCAAACATATAGAAATCAGAAACCCATTTGATATAGTATGATATATACTTTGGTTTAACAGAATGCGTACTGATAAGGAATTTCTCAAATTTGTTTAACATTTTATTAGACTTATACTGCATCTATATAATAATTCATTATACGAGTTAACTAATTATATTTCAACGAAAATTCTCTTAGGATTTGCGTTTGACTTACATTTCCGATGGTTATAAAATGGCACCATTAGTAGAATCAGTTTAAAAATAAATGTTATGGTGATAGAAATGAAAAGATATAAGGACAGAAACTAGCGACGGGCAGACATGGATTACTTGACATGGAATGATGCAATTGGCGCACGCTTCTTCAATCCAGATCGAAGCGGAGTACGCCTCTTTCTATATGTTACGACGGACGTGGTGGCGGAAGTTGGCGCGCCACACGACGCCGACCTTGATGATTTTATCACTGCGGTGACAACTGGGCCACCTTGGAATACTCGTCACGGCAGGGGCATCTGTCAGCAGGCGCTGCAAGCCCTTGATGACTGGCGTGCCAGAGATTTGAAGTACCCGCCGTATCTCAGCTACTTGGCCTTGTTCGTGAT
>JAYEHL010000017.1:0-26354 GCA_034659515.1 Chloroflexota bacterium
TAGCCACCGTATGGTTTCTTGAAAGAGCAAAAAAACTTTCAGGAGGTAACCACACGATGGCAAAGAATAGGATGGCGCTTTTAGAGCTTTTGCGCAAGTCTGGAGCTGATGGTGATATCGACTTCTTGCGGGAGGGAGTAAAGGTACTGGTAGAAGCGATCATGGAACTGGAGGTCACTCGAGACATTGGTGCGGGGCTGCATGAGCGTAATCCGTACCGATCAGCCTATCGCAACGGTTATCGGGAGCGTGTCTGGGATACCAGGGTGAGCTCGGTGTCCCCTGAATCGCAACCCAACGTGAAACATGCAATCAGTAAAGCGATGAACAATCCCGTAACTAGATACCTTTTTATCATCACACTCTTTAACTAAATTTCCAGCCCTAGTATTGCATTACTGCCGCGAAGTTCTTACTGACTGCGATAGATGCGCTTTTCGGTACACTAAATTATACACGCCCCATCGTGTCGATGAATAGATGAGGCGTGTAGTTCTTGCCGTGCTAGGTTTTTAATTAGGCTGGAATACGGAGTCCGGCAGATTGGGATTCACGTCGACATTTGTGTATGTTACCGAACCTACTCCGGGAACCGTATATGTCCAGTCCTGCACTCCGGTCCAATCGTCAACCAGGGTTTGGTGATAATTATTGAAACCCTCAGCCCAGGCGTCCCAGAAATCGTTGAAATTCATTCCGGTCTGGGTATAAGACATCCATTCACCACCAGCGTAAATCCAGCCTTCCTGGCTGGACCCGCTCAGGATATAAGTGGCCGTACCCATGCCCTCTATGTCGTAATCTATGCGTATGTCCAGGTTGCTGGTATCGATGTTTCTGGCACGATACCTGTAGACGGACGTTCCCTGACCTTCGATCACGTATTCAACTGTGAAATCAAGGCTCGTTGCCGTAGCGGCGTCGTTGGTCTCCTGCGTAGCCGTTGCAGTTGGGGTAGGCGTCGGTTGATCCACAGGCTGAGTCGGTGTCGGTGTCAGTTCAGTGCTCCCCCCGCCGCATCCTACAGCAACAGCCAAAACCAGCATGACGACAATCATTCCGAAAACGGTAAACTTCTTCATCACTACACCTCGCTTTTTATTTTAAAAATTGGGGAGAGTAACACTCAATGGGCCGTGAGTCAAGGCTGACCCTATGCCTGGCTTTGCTGCCAGTGCTTGCCCTCGGTCTTGATCGATGGCGCTATCACCATCTCCGCCTGCTGCATCTCCCTTATCGAGCGCGCCCCGCACATGCCCATCGATGTGCGCAGCGCAGTAACTAAATTCTGCGTTCCGCTCGTGACCGATGATGGCCCGAAGAGGATCTGTTTCAGGCTGGCGACCGTGCCCACCTTTACCCGTATCCCGCGCGGCAGCGCGGCGTGCGGTGTGGCCATACCCCAGTGGTAACCGCAACCCGGCGCCTCCTCCGCCTGGGCGAAGATGGAGCCCAGCATCACCGCGTCGGCGCCGGCGGCTAAGGCCTTGCAGATATCGCCGCTGGTGCGGAAGCCGCCGTCGGTGATAAGGGAAACATATTTCCCCGTCTCCTGGAGGTATTGTTCGCGGGCGGCGGCGCAGTCCATTGTGGCTGTGATCTGGGGCACGCCGACGCCGGTCACCTCCCTGGTGGTACAAGCCGCGCCCGGTCCAACACCGACGAGTATTCCCGATATGCCCTCATGCATAAGTTCCAGCGTGGCGTTGTAGCTGACACAATTACCGATTATGATTGGGGCGGGCATCACCCTGCAGAGATCGGAGAAGCTGAGCCCCTGATAACTTTTCGATATATGACGGGCGGTGGTCACCGTCGATTGTACTACGAAGATATCGATTTCGGCCTCGGCGCATATCGGGGCGAACTTCTTGGTGTTGGCCGGGGTGACCGAGGCGGCGCAGATGGCTCCTGCCTGCTTTATCTCCTCGATGCGCTGTCCGATGAGGTGCTCTCTTATCGGCTCGGTATATACCTTCTGCATGAAGGGCGTAACCTTATCAGGTGGCATAGAGGCGATCTCGGCTAGCACGGATGCGGCGTCCTCGTATCTGGTCTGTACGCCTTCAAGGTTGAACACCGCCAGCCCGCCCAGCTCGTGCATCGTCAGAGCGAATTTGGGGTCTACCACGGCGTCCATCGCTGATGCGAGGATGGGTATAGGAAAGGTGTGATCTCCGATTTTAAATTCTATATCAACCTGATTGGGGTTTATCGTGGAGTCACCGGGAACCAGCGCTACTTCATCGAAACCGTAAGATTGTCTCAATTCTTTAAACTGCGGGATAGGCATCGGTTGTCTCCTAGGCATGGGAAAAATATGTATGGAGAATCATATCAGAAGAGGGTGTTATAAGTCAATGTTAAATGGACGTGTAACCAACCGATAATATATAATGGATTCCGCTATGCCAAACCTGTATATCGTTGCCACACCCATCGGAAATATCGGAGACGTCACCCTTCGAGCCATGAAGGTGCTGAAGGATGTCGGGCTGATCGCCGCCGAGGACACGCGCCGCACTGCGCGCCTGCTCGCGGCTTGCAGCATCGATACACCCATGACCAGCTACTACGAACAAAATAAGCGCTCGAAGCTGCGCTATCTACTGAGGCAATTGCAAACGATCGACGTAGCCCTGGTCTCGGATGCGGGCACGCCCGGCATCAGCGACCCCGGTTTCGAGCTGATCAACGCGGCCATCGATAACGGCATCGCCGTCGTTCCGGTGCCCGGGCCGTCGGTGCTGGTGACGTCTGTTGTCGTCTCCGGCTTGCCCACGCACGAGTTCACATATCTGGGGTTCATGCCGCGAAAGAAGGCCCAGCGAATAAGCTTCCTCGAGCGTGTGGCCGATCAGCCGCGCACGCTGGTGATGTTCGAGTCGCCGCACCGCATCAGGGCCGCGCTCAGGGATGTCCTCAAGGTGCTGGGCGACCGGCGTATCGCTGTATGCCGGGAGATGACCAAGCTCTACGAGGAGGTGTTCCGCGGCACGGTCACGGGGGCCATCGATTATTTCGCCGAGCCGCGCGGGGAGTTCACCTTGGTCATCGAAGGCAAGATCGGGGAGGAGCCTCCGTCCATCGCATCGGTGGAGGAGGAGCTGCTGCGGCTGCGCTCCGAGGGGCTGTCGGGCAAGGACGCCGTGGCGCAGGTGGCCAAATCGACCGGCCTGCCGAAGAAGGAAGTCTATCGCATGTGGCTCGGCCTCGGTTAGCTTTTGTGTTTTAATATCTCTTTTGCTAAACTTACGAACGGAAGAATGCGAAATATGAAGGAACGCATCTTAATCGCGGTCGCCTGGCCGTATGCCAACGGATCGCTTCATCTGGGACACATCGCCGGAGCATACCTGCCGGCTGACATCTTCGCGCGCTACAACCGGTTGAAGGGCAACGATGTGCTGATGGTCTCCGGCTCGGATCAGCACGGCACCCCGATAACTGTCCGCGCCGATCAGGAGGGCGTATCGCCCAGGGAGATCGCTGAGCGATATCACAACGATTTCCTCGAATCCTGGCGCAGTCTGGGCATTTCGTTCGATCTGTTCACCAGCACCGGCACCGAGAACCACCGCCGCGTCGCTCAAGCGGTCTTTACGTCGCTGAATGATAAGGGCCACATCTACCGCGACAAGATGTCGATGCTGTACTGCCCGAATTGCAGCCGCTTCCTTCCCGACCGATACGTGGAAGGCATATGCCCCCATTGCCGCGGTGAAACCAGGGGCGACCAGTGCGACGGCTGCGGCAAGCCGCTTAACCCGCAGGAGCTGATCAATCCGAAGTGCAAGCACTGCGACGGTATCCCCGAGGTTAGGGAATCGGAGCATTACTTCCTGCGGCTCAGCGTGTTCAACGATAAGCTGTCGCACTGGGCCGGGGAGCAGGCCCACTGGAAGCCCAACGTGCGCAACTTCACCACCAGATTCTTGAACGAGGGGCTGAGGGACAGGGCCATCACCCGCGATATCGAGTGGGGCGTGCCGGTGCCGGTCGAAGGCTTCGAGAACAAGAGGATATACGTCTGGTTCGAGGCGGTCATCGGCTATCTATCGGCCAGCATGGAGTGGGCGCAGGTATCGGGCGACGGCGATGCGTGGCGGCGTTTCTGGGATGGCGATGCCCGCAGTTACTATTTCATCGGCAAGGACAACATCCCGTTTCATACCATCATCTGGCCATCGATGCTGATGGGCTACGGCGGCCTCAACCTGCCGTACGACGTGCCGGCTAACGAGTACCTCACCATCGGCGGGAGGGCATTATCGACCAGCCGCAACTGGGCGGTGTGGGTCCCCGATTACCTCTCTCGCTACGATCCCGATCCCCTTCGTTATTTCCTGTCGGTGAGCATGCCGGAGGACGGGGACACTGATTTCTCGTGGCGCGAGTTCGTGCGGCGCAACAACGATGAGCTGGTGGCCACGTACGGCAACCTGGTGCATCGCGTGCTTACGATCACCTATAAGAATTTCGAAGGCAAAGTGCCGACCCCGGGTGGGCCGGACGAGCGCAGCGACGCGCTGATTGAAGGGGCGCGAAAGACGTTCAAGGATGTCGACGGCATGATCGGCTTGTGCCGCTTCCGCGAGGCGATGCGCAATATCATGGCCCTGGCCCATGAGACCAACCGCTATTTGGACGAGAAGGCCCCGTGGAAGGCGATCAAAGAGGATCGCGAGGAGGCGGGCACCTCGCTGTACGTGGCCCTGTCGGTTATCTCGTGCCTTAAAACGATGTTCAGCCCGTTCCTGCCGTTCACCTCAGCCAAGCTGCATGGTCTGCTGGGCCTCCCCGGCTCGGTCGAGGAGCTGGGCTGGGCCGTAGCCGATATCGTCCCCGGCCAGCAGCTCATGAAGCCGGAGCCGCTGTTTACCAAGCTGGACGAATCGATTGTCGTGGAGGAGGACGCCCGTATGGAGAGCGCCTGTGTTAATTGACTCCCACTCCCACATCGGCATGGGCGAATTCGATAACGACCGCGATCGTGTGATGGAGCGGGCGCGCGAGGCCGGCGTTGTCGCGATAATCGATATAGGCATCGATCTTGCCTCCAGCGAGGCGGCCATCGATTTTGCAGACAAATACGATGATGTTTTTGCCACCGTCGGTATCCATCCGCACGACGCGTCGCGAGTGACCGATTCGATGATCGATCGGTTGGAGAAACTGGCGAAGCATCCCGGGGTCGTCGCCATCGGAGAGATCGGGCTGGATTTCTATCGCAATCGCTCACTGAAGGAAGCTCAGGTCGAGTCGTTCAAGCGCCAGCTCGACCTTGCGTCGAAACTGGGGCTGCCGGTGGTGATCCACAGCCGCAACGCAAAAGACGAAGTCTTCGAGATACTTAGTGAATATGTGATGAAGCATCGTCGGTTCGCTGTATCGTCAATCCCCCTTAGTCCCCCTTTGGCGAAGGGGGATACAGGAAGGATGCCTCTTTCCGGGGAGGGCGAAACCGGGGATCGGCCGGTCGGCGTGCTTCACTGCTTCAGTGGCGACGTAGAGATTGGCGCAAAGTACATCGATATGGGATTTCTGGTCTCGTTCGCGGGGCCGGTGACGTATCCGAAGTCGTCGGCGGCAAGTGTCGCCCGCGAGCTTCCGCTGGATCGTATGCTGGTCGAAACCGACTGCCCGTTCCTTACGCCTCAGGTATATCGAGGGAAACGCAACGAGCCGTCGTACGTGTCGCACGTCGCAGCGAAGATCGCGGAGGTCAAGGGTGTGACGGTCGATGCGGTGATGCGGGCGACGTCGTCGAACGCGATCAGGCTATTTCGACTGCCTATTGAAAGTGAGAGGTAAAGATGAGTGAAGATGCAGGCAAGCTGAATTTCGATGTAAAGGAGATGCCGCTGCTGGATAAGCGGGGTATGTGCCTCTATCTCAAGGGTGTGGAGGTCATAGGTTTTGCCGTGAGGGGCCTGATCGACTACTTCGAGAACGGGAAGCTCGGCGGCGATCCCAAGCACAGCGCCGCCGCCAACAAAAAGCTGTCCCCGCAGGAGATAGCTGCGCTGACCAAGGAGATGGCGAGCTATTTCTGCTTCGAGATCGTCAAGCAGGTGTGGCAGGACCGTGTGGGCGAGTTGTGCGAGGACGATACGGACAGGGTGCTGAACATCGTGACGAACCACGTCCGTTTCAGCTACGATTTACCTGATCTCACGGAGAAGATCGACCTGTACGGCGACGGCAGCAATCAGTTCGATGCGGCGGCGTGCAATATTCAGCGTATCGTGAGGGGCGATGACGCGCCTGCGGATGAAGCGCAGGAGTTGAGCCTCCTCGTCTCCGGCATAACGATATTTATGCTGCACGAAGGCCTCAAGCGCATGTTCGAGCTCTCGGAGGGTGAGATGGAGGGCGTCATCGAGGACTTCTTCGTGAATTATTATCCCAAGTTCTTCAAACAGTGATGTTCGTGAGTTAGGGCGAAAGGAGCCATGTGTCCGTAGATTCGATATACGAACCGATAAGAGAGGGGTTGGCGATGGTGGAGGAGCGGCTGAAGTCGCTGTCGCACGTCGATTTCCCGTGGATATCCGGGCCGCTGCAATATGTGCTGGAGAGCGGAGGCAAGCGCGTGCGTCCGGTGCTGACCCTGCTATCGGGCAAGTTCTACAATTACGATCTCGACAGGCTGGTCACGATGGCCGCCGGCATCGAGGTGTTCCACACAGCCACTCTCGTGCACGACGATGCGGTGGATAAGGCTGTCACTCGTCGGGGCAAGACGGCGGTTAATCGCATGTGGGGCGAGGGCATCGCCGTGCTGCTGGGCGATTATTTGTACGCCCTCTCCTCCGATCTGATCTGCAGCATTGGCAATCTCAGGGTGATGAAGCTCTTCGCCAGGACGCTGACGGAGCTGTCCGCCGGTCAGCTGCGGGAGACCTTCGGTGCTTACGACTGGAGGCAGACCCGCGAGGGTTACTACAAGCAGATAAACAACAAGACCGCCTCGCTGTTCGCCGCATCCACCGGCGGCGGGGCCATACTGAGCGATGCGCCGGAGGAGGCGATAGAGGCGATCATCAGCTACGGGCGCAATCTGGGCATGGCGTTCCAGGTGGTGGACGATATCCTCGACTTCACCGCCGATGAGAAGGAGCTTGGCAAGCCGGTGGGCAGCGATTTGCAGCAGGGCACCATTACCCTGCCGGCGCTGCTTTTTATGGAGCGCTATCCGAAAGACGGCAGTGTTAAAGAGCTGTTCGAGAAGCGGGGCGATCAGGAGGAGGTCAACCGCATAATCGATAAGGTGCGCAATACGTCGATACTGGACGATTGCTATAAAGTCGCCGAGGACTTCTCCGCAGGGGCGCGCCGCGATATCGAGAATCTGCCGGATAAGGATTGTAAGGGCTCGCTCATCGATCTTGCCGACTACGTCGTCGAACGGCGGAAGTAGTCGTTAATCGTCATTGCCCGATCAAGTCGGGCGATCCATAAGGGATTTTTCTCTAGCTTCCCTCTTTTGTTAAGGATGCATCTTTTAAACGTCCGCTGGCAAATTTATGAAGAACGCTTGATATTAGTGTCTGATAAGGAATGCCCTCTGCAACCGCTTTTCTTTGAATGCCCAGGAGGTCTTTCTCGGAGATTCTGATGTTGATCCTCCTGTCTTTCCGGAAAGTGGCCTTGGCATACTCCTGGTATCTTTTGGCCTCTTTTTCGAGGTCTGAAATGTTTTTCCATTCACCTTGCTCAACCGAATTGAGAAGTTCTTGCTCCGTCTTATCGAGTTTCATTGTCCTCACCTCCTAAGTATTTCTGAGTCATCTTTCGACTGGGAATGATGGTTTTCAGAAACACTGCTTCTTCCGATTCAACAAATGGCACTAGATGAGCGTAATCTCCAACATTGACGATGAATATTCTTTGGTTCGGGTATTTTGTCCGGTTGGGATGCTCGATGATATCCAGCAATCCGCCGGTCATCAAAGCGAAAACGACTTCCTCAAAACCGATGTTTCGATTGGCTCTCAATTCCTCGTCCTTATCGGTATTCCAATCGAAATACTTCATTGTCACATTGTACTACAATGTGTGCCTTTTGTCAACAGACGTCGCTTTGGAGACGTAACGTTCAGCTCAAGGGGCATGGGTGAAGGAGCAGGGTAGCGATTATTTCCTGGGGGGTTCATTTCTTGTTGATTCCCGCGTTTGCCGTCATTCCGGCGGAAGCCGGAATCTAGTTGTCCAGACATGATTGTGGACGTGTCAAATATTTTGATCATGGCTGCCAGATAAGGACTGTCGCGGCTCACTAATCGATCTGGCGGATTACGTCGTAGAGAGATGGAAGTAGGCATTAATCGTCATTGCTCGATCAAGTCGGGCAAATCCGGAAAGGGCGCATCGCGATGCGCCCCTACATTTTGACATCTGAATCATCTGGAGTTCAGCAAATCAGGGTTGTAATCATCCTCGTTCCAGCGGGCGGGATTGTTGAGGATGTATTCCCGAACCTCCGCCAGTTCCTCCTCGCTCCGAATCACATGTTCGTAATAGTTGCGTTGTCAGAGTCGCCTCTTGAATGCAGACCAACCGTTCTGTTTTACACCATCGGTGTACCGCTTTGTGGTCATGGTTTTGAATCGGTGAACCACACCCGATAACGACAATGTTGTATCCTCTGTAGGGGCAGGCCCCCGTGCCTGCCCTTTATTCGAATCAGGGCGACCACAGGGGGTCGCCCCTACGAGAACGATGATGACGTGGATGTGGTTAGGCATTATGATGAATGCGTCTGTCTCGATTCCTGCATAATGTTTGGGGATATCATCCCATACCGATTGTATCATCCGTCCGGCATTATTCAATCGCATTTCTCCGTTCACCATTTCACCTAGGAGGCATTCCCGATTCTGCGTGCAAATCGTCACGAAATACGCTCCCGCTTGGGAATAATCGTATTCCTTTAATCGGATGGAACGGCGCTTGTGTTTGCCGACTTCGAAATTCATATCCACATTATTAGGTGCGATGGATTGTGTCTTTATCGTTCCCGCCTCAGCCTGTCCATCCACGCGGTCGATTTTAAATCGCGCTCCAGTATATATCGAATGTATTGCCGCAGTATGATCTCCAGTTCCTGAGCCAGCTCATCGGTCAGCTTCACTTTGCGAGCCTTGTCGTAATCGTTCGTTTGCCAGTAGCGCAGCGTCTTGAGCGCGTTAAGCGATATCGATCGGCTGGGCGAAGCCTTGATGTGGCAATCGGGGCACAGCACTCCGCCGGCGCCGGCGCTGAAGTAGTTTTCGTCGGGCGTGATCGCCGCCTTGCACCCCACGCATTCGTGGAGCTCGGGCCTGTAGCCCAGGTGAGTGAACAGGTTGAGCTCGAAATATCTCAGGGCGGTTTCGCCGTCATCGCCATCGCTCAAATGATGCAGCGTTTCCAGCAGCAGACGGTAGGCCGGGTAGTTGGAGATGTGTTCCTCGTTCAGCTTGTCGACGAGTTCGGCTGCGTATAGCCCGAGGCTGGTACGCCAAAGATCGTTCCTCAACGCCATGAAGCTGGATATAGTTTCGGATTGGCTTATGACGTCCAGGTTCTTGCCGCGCGCCAGCATGAACCGGCAGTGGGTGAGCACCTCGATGTGGCCGGAGAGTTTGCTCTTGGGGCGGCGCGATCCTTTGGCGATGGCGCTGATCTTTCCGTGGTTGGGGGTGTACAATACGAGTATCTTATCCGCCTCCCCCAATACGATGCGTTTGAGGATGATGCCCTCAGTTTTGTAGACCCTGGGTATTGTCATCTAAGTTGACCTCGAACGGTGTACATCCGGCATTTCGTGCGTTAATTATACCACTTCGCATATAATGGAGACTCTTGGAAAAAGCCTTGGTCAACCCCCTATGTCCCCATTAAACTTCGAGACAGGGCGAGCACACCGGCTCGCCCCTACAGGGCTACGGGCCCGGCGGTTTTGCATCCGCTGCTGCAAAAATATAGTACATATACTATTGACGAACGGCGATGTTCAAAATAGAATCAATCTGTGATTGCGATATGTTGTCCTGAAATCGGTAGGGGGTGGTGATGGAGATATGAAGAGTCTGGGATGTAAGTTCTGCGGTTATATTAACCTTGTCCCGCACGAGCCTGTCGGGGACGAGCATACGGTTTGCCCGCAGTGTGGCGCGTTGTATGAAGCTGATGAAGATAAGACCATAAAGCTGGATGTGGCCGATGGGGGCTCTCCCGGGGGTGACTCGCCGGGCGACGACGAGAAAAAATTCCACTTTCATACTGACAACAAATAAATCGCGTCGCTCTTTATAGTGCCCGCTGCGGCGGTTGTGCTTCGTCTGATGCAGGAGCAGTTGTTTATAGACTGGCCGGATGGCCTCCGAGGTAGCGGGTCGTGCGTATCCTCAGCGACGGTTCTTTTTGTGTTCAGCGATTCTCTACGCGTTATCGCAATCTTTTTTGAAGCCAGTCGTCTATGATCTGCAGCACGCGCTCGTCCATCGGTTGTTTAAGGAGATGCTTGTAGTTGAAGATCGATGGCGGGCCGCCGTCCGTGCGCAGTATGTGCGTGAGGTTCGGCACGATGTGGTATTCGACTTCGCCCTTGGCAAGTTCCGCCACCAGCGCCGCGTCCTGCGGATCGACCTGTATGTCTTTATCGCCGGTTATAGCCAGTATGGGACAACTCACGTTGCGCATGGTGTAGACAGGATCGTACTCCAGGTGCTCGCGCAGCCACTTCGCGTTGATTTTCTGTCCTTTATAGCGGAAGGAGTCTTTGTCCGTCCGCCTGACCCTCTCGAATAATACTTTTTGTGTTTTGAGCGGATCATAGCGAAGAATTTTCCAGGCGATTCTGGCAGCGAAGCGAGTGAAACCCGAGCCATGCTTAACATCTTCGATTATCATGCGCGCTTGATACTTGAGGCCCTCCTCCAGCTTTCGCGCCTGCACACCGATCAATATGAGGCCGGAGACGGCTGTGTAGCTGAGGTGTATCCGGGGCGCAATCATCGAGCCTTCGCTGTGACCGAGGATGAAGACTTTATCCTTGTCGATGCGATCCTGCGATGTGAGGTAGCGGTAGGCCGCCATGCCGTCCTGCGCCAGATCGTAAAAGCCCGTTTGATCGAAGATGCCGCCGCTCTTGCCGCAGCCGCGTTTATCGTATCTCAGGCTGGCCACGCCCTTACCTGCGAGGTGGTGCGCTATGGTGTTGAATGCGTCTATCCTAGCGTGTGGGGCGTTCTCATCCCTATCCACCGGGCCCGAGCCGTGTATCATGAGCACGCAGGGGAACTGGCCGTCGTCCTCCGGCATGCACAGCGTCCCCGCAAGTTGAGCCTCACCGGAACTGAAGGTAATCTCTTTTTCTATCATCGCTCTTCTTCCTATCGGCTTCGAGCTTTATGTGATTATTTTGACACGAACGCTTGGTAAGCGTAAAGTCTGTGCAGAGCGCTGAAATGTCCTGGTCCAATCTCCTAAAGTATCTCTACAAGTGTGATCTCAAAATTCAAACTTTTTCCGGCCAGCGGATGGTTGCCGTCTACTTGCATGCCGTCGTCGTAGATGTCCGTTACCGTTACAGTTACCTTGCTGCCATCCTTGAGCGGCACGTTGAATTGGTCTCCCAGTCGCGGCGTGTAGCCCTGAGGATATTCATCGGGACGGACGATGTCCACAAGCTCCTCATGATGGTTGCCGTATGCTTCATCGGGAAGGATGTGCACGATCTTGGTCTGGTTCACCCGCATGCCGATGATGGCCTCTTCGAATCCGGGTATCACCTGCCCGGCACCTACTTTGAACTCGAGCGGCTTGTTATCGTGCCAGCTTGAGGCATCGAATGTCTCGCCGTTATCCAATGTGCCTACGTACAGCAACCGTACGGTATCTCCGGGCTTGACTTCAAACATCTCTCTCCTCTCAGGTCGGTTGTATATCTATAGTTGCCGGATGCGAGCGCCGGGGACGCTACACCAGGTCGTTCATTCGGATTTGACTATCTCTACCAGCGTTATCTCAAAATTCAACTCGAATCCGGCCAGCGGGTGGTTGGCATCCACCATTACTCCGTCATCGGAGACGTTCATCACGATCAATGTAATTGTTTGGCCGTATTGATTATAGGTGTAAAGCTCATCGCCTGCCTCCGGTATGAATCCTTCCTCCAGTTGACTCCAGTTAAGGGTGAAAATTAGATCCTCGTAGTACAGGCCGTAGGCGTCCTCCGCCTGTATATGTACGTTTTTAACCTCGTTCACTTTCATGCCTGTGATGGCCTGTTCAAAGCCGGGGATCGTCTCTCCACCGCCGATGGTGAATTGCAGCGGTTCGTCGCCGTGCAGCTCGGATGAATCGAATACCTCGCCGTCATCGAAAGTTCCGACGTACAATACCTTGACGGTATCGCCATCCTCGACCGTCGCCTCCGAGCATCCGGCAAGCATTATCGTACTGCAAACTACCGCGATCGCGGCTATCATCACTAACAGGCCCCTGGCATATTTCTTAACCTTCACTCTGGCTCCCTTCTCAGCTTAGACCCGAAATCGTTTTATATCTTCGCAACGCACCGCAGCCGATCCGTTTTGCAGCCGGCAAACCCGGTTTATGACTGGATATAGCGGCGCGTCCCTCCGTATCGCCGGGATTCACTCGGCTTTGATCAGCTCCACCAGCGTTATCTCGAAGTTCAGGTTCTCCCCTGCCATCGGTTCAGTGTTCTCCAGGGTGGCGATTGATTCGGATATATTAATTACCGTTGCTTCGATAGTTCTGCCGTAGTCGTCTGTCTTGAAAAATGTCTCGCCTACCTGTGTATCCTCCGGCAGTTCATCCAGGTCGACCTCAAAATATTTTTGGCCGTAGGCTTCCTTTGCGGGTATGTGGATGTTTTTTGTTTCGTTGACGCTCATCCCGATGACGCCCTTCTCGAATCCGGGGATCATGTTGCCGGCGCCGATTGTGAACTCGAGCGGTTCAGCGTGGTTGAATGATGCATTGATTGTAGAGTCGAACACAGTGCCGTCGTCCAGCGTTCCCGTGTAGTCGACCTTGACGGTATCGCCGTCCTGTGCCGTTGTCGCCGGGTCGGGCGGCCAAAATGCTATCGATAATCCAACTATGAACCCCAGAATTATTATTCCAAGTACTGCAGGGATAAATATTTTCGATTTCGGAAATCTCCGGCGAATATTGGAAAGCGAGCCCTTATATTCATCATATTTCTGTAAACGTGTCGATTTGGATTTACGTTTCTTTCTAGGCGCTTGTTTGTTCTTCGAACCCATACTTGCATTAGAACTTTTCTTTGATTGTTTATTTCTGGTGAGCCACTCTGAATAATAGGCGGTTCTTTTTTGTTCATCTTTTAGTACTTCATAAGCTCTGTTGATAGCCTTTAGTCCTTCTTCGGCTTTCTGCCTTAGATTCTCACGAAGTTTGGACGTCTTGTCTGGGTGTAAAATATTTGCTTTATAAAGATAAGCGTTTTTGATCTCGTCGTCGCTTGAATTCGGATCAACTCCTAATAATGCGTAATAATCTTCCCAACCATCCATCTTTATTTGATTGTCTCCTTTCTCAACCTTGCCTGTACCGTTTCGCTTTTGAGCTCCCGCAATGCGTCGGAGGCGATCCACTTGGCGCTGCGCGGGCTGAGCTTCTGTATCTCCTCGGCGGTCTCGACGGCAAGGCGATTAAGGTTCGCGTTGCGCTTGCCGATCTGCCTCAACGCCCAGTTTACCGCTTTTTGAACATAGTTTCTACTGTCGCACGCCTCCCCTTCTATGATTTCAAGGAATTTTGAAAACTGCTCATCGCCGGACTTCTTGTCGACAAGGGCGAGGCGCGCCATCATCACGAAGCCGGCGCGCTTGACGTATTCCTTATCCGAGGCGCTCCACTCCAGCGCTTTGTTGCGGGCGAACCTGGTCCTCTCGAATGCGTTCATGCAGCATTGGTCGCAGATGTCCCAGGAGTCGAAGCCCCCGACCCACCTATCGATCTGCCTCTCGGTTATCAGGTCGGGGTCGTCTATCATTCCCGCGAGTATCCTCGCCTCGTGTATACCCGATTCCCACAGGTCGAGTGCCAGCTCGTGATCCGTTCCTATCTCCTTGGCGATTATGCGCAGGTTGGGTATCGATATGCCATAGGCCTCCTTCGGCCTGATGCCGTATCTGGCCATACCCTCCACCGCTTTCGGGTCGGCCAGCTTCTGAAACTTGTAGAACACATCGTTATATCTCATTCGTTTCCAGTCCGATCATCCATTGTTCGCGATCCATATCAACCTCTTCGACACCCTCTTCGGGATACCATATCGTATTGTGGCAAGTTGCGCATCTGAACATATATCTGAACCTCGGCTCTGCCTTTTGCCATAGATGCCACTTGGTTTTTCTGATTCCCACGCGGCAACCCAGGATGCCGGGCATGAACCGGTTCCATGCCTTCTTACCGCACTTTATCCCATCGCTCTCGTTGGCGCAAACCCACTGCTGCGATTGGAGCGTCCACTGGTGTTTTCCCGTCTTGCCGTTCTTTACGCACTCGGGGCTATCCGTAGGTGCAGGCTTCGATGTTGACCTGATAGCTGTTTTACACCTTTTGCACAGATATCGTCTCAGCCCTGTGCGCTGCCATTTATGCCAGCGATATTTTTCGTCCAGCTGTCCTACGGCGCATCCGCCCAGCGGCGGACGGTTGATGGAGATCACAGTGGCGTTGCAGCCGCCGTTCTGACATCTCCAGACGAAGTATCTCTTTTCACCGGCTGACCAGACCTGCGTATGTTCGTCGGCGCCCGATGCGGGGAACCACTGATGCAAGTGGTCGTCTCCCGTATCTGACGGCGGATAGGTCTGGAGCCCCGATGGTTTCATTTTTCCATTGAGGATATCCTTGGCGGTTTGTAACGTTTCCGGCTTCCACATTATGTCGGGGTGTCCGATCCGAGCCAGGTCGATATAGTAATTGTACGCGCCGTCCATGACCGCTGTATGGTTCGGTGCTATTACTACGTCACCCCTTGTCCAGATGCTGTGAAACTCCACATTAGGTGTGCGATTGGGTAGCGAGTGCAGCCTCTGCATGAACGGGCCGGCCAGTTGTGCCTGTTGATAACATACAACGATACGGTTCATAAAGGCATCGAAGGTGATGTCGCCGAGGCCCGGCATAAATACATGGGCGATTTGCTTTATCGGGACGTTGGTGCCGTGATGTGGCGATGCCAGCGTAATCACCCGCGTGATCTTGCTTTTCGCCTCAGGGTCGCCGATGTCTTCCCTGAGGTAAAGAAGGGCCACGATGCCGCCCATGCTGTGGCACACGAGGTTTATTTCATCGGCCCAGCCCTGGTCCTGTGGCGCTAACGTTTCGGGCAGGGCGTACTTCTCTATCGCTTTCGCCAGGAATTCGGCATAGTAGTAAAAGTCCTTCTGGGGTGTCATGAACTTCCCGGGCAGGTCTATCGTGTCCACCAGGAAGCCCTTGGCCTCGAAAAGGCGCTTTACGGGATTGGGGTTACTGCGCGGCTGGCTCCACACAGCGCCGGTCGCATCCCAGCCGTGCACGAAGATAGCAACCTTTTTCGTTCGCAAGTTCGATTTCATAGCGCTGGTTTATATTATACTACGCCTTCGTTGCTGAGACGATCTCGATCGGCAATCCCCACATTCGCATGTCGAGTATGTGAGTGATGTGGAACCCCGCTTCTTCCAGAGCCGTCTGGGCGAATATCGGCCTGCAATCGCAGAAGCGGGGGTATTTGCGATGCGCCCACTCATATAGACTCAGCGCTTTGCTGGCCTGTCCCTTCTTCGACATGGCCACCACGCAGATGCGCCCGCCGTTGCGGAGGATCTTGTGACACTCGCCGAGGACGATGGGGATGTCAGGGGTATCGAAAAGCTCGAGAGTGAAGCTCATGAAGATGGCATCGAAGAAGTTTTCCCTGAACGGAAGCTGTACCGCATCTCCGCGTTCCAGGAGCACTATTTCACTGAGTCCTGCTTTGCGTACCCTGCTTCGTGTAATCTGGAGCATCCTGTCAGATATGTCGATGCCGTAAACGTTGCCTTTGAGGCCGGTAGACCTGGCCATCGCAAGGATCGAATATCCCGTGCCGAAGCCGATCTCCAGCGCCGTCTCTCCATCCCCAACTGCCAGCTGGTGCACCCCCATGTCCCTGGGCCGCCTCTCGAAGCGGTCAGAGAGAAGATTGTACCAGCGGCTTATGCGATTGTAGCTTTTCCTGGCCGCTTCCCTAGGTCTTGTGACTCGGCTAATCTCCTGCTGCATCGGATCCCTCCTTTATCGATAGAGTTCCGTTTGCTCCGGCCAGTGTGTTTTAGTGAGCCAGTTCGAGCACTAGGTTCCTACTGCGATTTTTTCGACTTACCTCAGCTCCCGGTAAATTTTCAGCGAAGGCGACTGTATCCTTACCTCGGATTCGCTGATGAATTTTATCCTGTATTGCGATTATCTCCTATAGTTGTCGAAGTCCTGTCGTACATAATCGACGCCGTGTCCTGTGAGCGTGACGTTCTACCCGGCCTGCGGGTTCGATGGCGTTATCGAATCCATGTAGGCGGTCGGCGGCTGATTGGCTCCGGCACATGAGGCCGCCAGCAGCATCAACGCTGAAGTGAGAATCGTAACCGCGTTCCTCGCATTCATCCTCCACCTCCAGATTCTACGTGTCTGATCTTATATACCGGCTGACGGTACAGTACTGTTTGAAGCCCAGCCTGCGGTACATGCTTGCGCCCATCGGCGTGGAGTGCAGGACCGCTATGCGGTAACCTTCCTTCTGTGCTTTGCGCAGCGGTTCCAGCACGACGGCCGTACCCAGACCCTGGAGCCGCAACCTCGGGACGGTGGCTGTCCAGTAGATGCCCGCCACTCCGGAGCCAAGCATCATAGCCGATGCGGCCGCGGGCTCACCATCGAGTGTTGCCAGGTAGCGCTGCCATGGCAGGTGCCTCTCGAATCCCAGACTATATTCGAATTCGAACAATAGCTTGGCCATACCATCGGGGATATCGAAACCGGCGCTTACGGCTTGGCACCACTGCCTTAACTTCTCAATGTCATTGACATAAGTTATTTCCACGCCCGCAGGTGCGTGCTGCTTTTCATTCAGGTTTTTAAGAGTGACGGCCATGCATGTGAGGTCAACCTCGTGCTTGAATTTATATGCCTCCAGTATGTCTCCCAAGTTGGATGGATAGGTTGAAGGGCCGATCCACCACATGACGGGGACGTGGCGCAGCGCGAAGCGCGCGATTGTCTCTTCGATCCTGTCCCTGAGGTTGTCTTTGGGAAGTTGTGCGCGAGCTATCGCATTGAATAGCGGGAAGTGAATTCCTGTAATCAACCAGAGAATATTCGGTTCCTCGTGGAACTCGCCCTTTGGCGATTGGCCATAATATCTGTACAGCTCGAAGAGGTTACCCTCGATCGCTTTTATCAGCGATTTCCTTGAGGAATCCTTCAATATGTCACCCATCGAAAATCACCTATCGTTTATTATTATGGCTGGTACTGTAATATTTTAACATTAGTTCGGTAAAAATAGTTAGCGACGTTTCACCTTTCGCCCGGCTGCAGCGAGCGGGGCCACCGCCAGCCACAGTGTGATGTTGATCAACATCGCCATAGTATAACTGATCGTCGGCAGTCCCAGATCCGGCGCCCAGTTTCCCCAAAGAAGCATCAGGAACAATGAGCTGAGGAAGAACCCCGGTATCGCTGCCATAATTGTAAAATACCCCATCATTATTATACCTCCTTACAATCGCTGTTTAATAATTGCGAATACTATTCTCTCGCCTCGCCAGGGGCGATGGTTTCCCTGTCCTTGGAATCGATCATCGTATCGACGCCGAGGTGAGCCGCCTGTCTGAGGTCATCCAGGGCTTCATGCGGCGTCTCGCCCAGTCCGGCGATTACCGGACACCAGAAGATGAAGTAGCTTCGGGATACCTCGTCGAATTCGATTTGAATGTTATGTCCTTTGGTCGCCACCGCAGTCCCCTAAACTATTCTTCCAGTATCTTCTCGATATCGTCACAGGCTTTAGATATAGCCTCGCGAACGCGCCGCAGCTTGTCGGGATTGATATCCCGAGCGCGGCGTTTGATTATACTTCCGAGCTTCGCGAAGTCGGCCAGCGCCTCGGCGACAGTTCCGATGTTACTGGGGTTCCAGTGACGCCGCATTTGATCGAAGATTTCATCAGCCGTGCCCTTGCGTTCGTCGAGGAAGCGGCGGCCTTCATCGGTTATCGTATACACCTTCTTGCCATCCTGCTGGGAACAGGTTGCGTATCCCATATCCTCAAGCATCTGCAGGGTAGGGTATACAGCACCCGCGCTTGGTTTATAAAGGCCCATGGACCGTTCCTCGAGCACGCGTATTATCTCGTAGCCGTAGCGCGGCTTGTCCTTTATCAGGTCGAGTATCACGTACTTAAGGTCTCCCTTGCCGAAATGGGAGTATTTATAAGAGTATTCATAGTTATAGGATCCATCCCAGTGCCCCTTGAAGAACCTGCGTTTCTCGAACAATTTATGGCCTCATCAGAATGTGTCTTGATATATCCAGTAATAACACGATATATCTTGATATATTATGAAATGAAAACGGTTTTTTATCAAGGGGTTTTTGCGGCGTGGTGAGGAAATCGATTATTGCTGAGCGGTGTCGGATAGGTTTGGATATCGCCGTTCACGTCGCGGTGAATTCAATGCGATCGGCTATTTGGATGCGGTGCCGTGGAACATCGAATAGGTGAAGAAGGCGTAATAGTCGGAAATATCGAGGATGAAGTCCGGCGAGTCGGGTTTGCATAGCCGATGAAACAGATCGCGGTCGTCCTGTGGCAGCTCGGACTCTACGTTGGGCCAGCGCATCTCGATGAGCGTCGCCAGAGCCTCGCGCATCTCGTCGCTCAACGGGGCGTGTGTATCGCCGACGAACGTCTGCGCCGCGAGACGGTCGAGCCCTGCGGCGCGGAACCAGCCCAGCGCTCGTGTGAAGTGTGTCTCCGGTTTCATCCCGTGAACGAAGGGCGCGATGCCTGATGCGGTGGCATTCAGCCGTGCTTCGAGCCCGGGGTATCCCGGCAGCAACTGCTGGGAGGAGTAATAGAGAATAGCTACGGTTCCTCCGGGTTTCACCACCCGCGCCATCTCCCTGATTCGATGGACGTGGTCTCCGGAAGAATAGCCCACGCAGTCGGCGCTCCACGCCCAGTCGAAGCTGTCGTCCTCGAACGGAAGGCGGTTTATGCTGGCCTCAACGAATTTTACCCGTTGCGACATGCCGTTCGAGGCGGCGATCTCCTCCGCGATGGCCAGCTGTTTTGACGCTATGTCGATGCCGGTCACATGCCCGTTCGGTCCCACGGCCTCGGTCAGCATCAGCGCCTGCAGCCCTATGCCGCATCCGGCGTCCAGCCCGCGGCTGCCATCGGGAAGCTGCAACGCCTCGATGGCCTGTCGCATCAACGTCCGCCGCGGCAGCTCCCACATCGCCAGCATACGCACCGTGTAGTCGGGGTGGGTGGCGTAGGGTTGGGCGGGATTTGATTTAATTTCCATATGATGTATATGCTCATTCTATAAGACTAAAAACAGACTGATTATAGCAAGTAAAAGGATGATTGAAAACATACCGACCATAGGCCATTTCCGTTGCTGCGCGAAGTAGCCGGGGCTGTTTATTACGGTGTAGATGAGCATCCCGATCGCCGGGAGATAGATATTCAGCCCCCAGTCGAAATTCGATAGGAGACCGATTCCGCTGGCTATCAGCAAAGCGGCGGTGATGAACTCGGCGGCCCAGTGGAAGCACATTTCGATGGGGCCTCTGCCCGCGGTCGAACCTGCTTCGAGGCCGGGCACCCGCTTTCTGGCTATGATGACAGTCCATTGTCCTATTATCATCACGCCGACGACGATTACAAATACGGATGCGAATAACATTTACGCCCCTTCGATAATCCTTTCCATCATTGCCTGACTTGATCAGGTAATCCAGGGGGGCGGTTTCAAACCCGTCTCCACATTTCATTCAACCCCACGGGACAGGGCGAATCTCGTATTCGCCCCTACGAGACACCCCCAGTTCCCCCGGCAGGAGAAAATCTCCTGCACCTTAACGCCCCCTGTCCTTCCGCGGAAGGACTTCCCCCTCTTTGTCAAAGAGGGGGTTAGGGGGAGTTCGAAATCCCTTTATATCTCCTGCCGGTTCTCCAGCGCGCGGGTGAGCGTGACCTCGTCGGCGTATTCGAGGTCGGCGCCGAACGGCAGTCCTCTTGCAAGTCGCGTCACCTTAATCCCGAGCGGGCTTATCAGTCGTTGAATGTACATCGCCGTAGCCTCGCCCTCCAGGTTCGGATTCGTCGCCATGACGATCTCCTGCACCTCGTCGCCCTTGAGCCGGTCGAGCAGTTCTCGCATCTTCAGTTCGTCGGGCCCGATGCCGTCGGCGGGGGAGATGACGCCGTGCAGCACGTGGTAGAGTCCTTTGTAGCTGCCGGTACGTTCCAGCGGGAGTATGTCGAGCGGCTCGGCCACAATACATATCCGGGTGCGGTCGCGCTTATCGCTGTTGCAGATGGAGCAGGGATCGGTGTCGGTGATGTTCTGGCAGTTCGAGCAGAGTATGATCCTGTCCTTGACGGCGAGGATGGCCTCGGCGAGGGCGCGGGCCTCCTCATCAGGCATGCGAATGAGATAGTAGGTCAGCCGCTGGGCGGTCTTAGGGCCGATGCCCGGCAGCTTGTGGAACTCGTCGATGAGACGACATACGGGCTGTGCGGTGGGCACGTAATCGAGGTCCAATTGACCCTCCGTTTATGTCAGGCCCGGTATGTTCATTCCGGCGGTCAGGGCGCCGAGGCGGCTCGATGCCAGCTCCTGCGATTTCCTGATGGCTTCGTTGACCGCGGCGAGCACCAGATCCTCCAGCATCTCGACGTCCTCCGCAGCCTCGGGCGCGATCTTCACCGATTGAACCTGCTGGTGTCCGGTGATGACAACGGTTATCGCTCCTCCGCCGGAGCTGACCTCAAGCGTCTCTTTCTCCAGCTCTTGCTGCGTCTTCTCCAACTTGGCTTGAAGCTGCTGGGCCTGTTTCATCATCTTTTGCATATCCATGCTCATGCGTTTTCCTCCTTGTCGGCAATCTCGGTCGCCCCCATCTTGAGCGCCTCCTCCACAAGGCGTCCCTTCGCGCCGGGCTTTTTATCTATCAGCTCGCACTTTATGCGATACGGTTTTCCGAATATCTCCCTGACCTTGGCTTCCACCATGTGCCTGTATTTGGGGTCCTCGATCTTCTCTTTATGGAACTCGTAGTAGAAACCGAGCACCAGGACGTCTTTGTCGATGGAGACGGGCTCACAGGCGCTCCTGAGCAGTGCATCGAGGTTGCCTCTGGAGCCCATTCCCTTTGTGGCACTGACCACTTCGCCCCAGCGATTGCGGAACGTGTCGATGTCGAGCGCTTCGCACGCATCGTTTGCAGCTGCGACTACGGCGGGTTCATCCTCGCTTTGAGCAGGTGCGTCGTCTGCCGTCGGCTCCGGAACCGTTTCCTCGGCCGGTTTTGCAGGTTTCGATGAATCTACAACCTCAGGCTTGCGCTCGATGGGGGGGATTTCTCTCTTCGCCGGTTTCGGTGGCTCGATATCGGTTTGCTCCCTTTTTGGGACGGCCTTCTCGCTTTTCGGCGGCCTGCCCTCCTTGTCGTGGTGCAGCGGCTGGTGTGCGGATCGCTCGTCCTTCACCTTCGCGGTGCATTCCACCAGCGCGAGCTCGAGCGGCAGCGGCGAAAAACCGTCGAAATCCTGCTCCACCTCCCGGAACAGCTTGGTCGCCTCCGAGAGCTGCGGCATGGTGGCCCTTTCAGCCACCGCCTTCATGTCTGCGAGTATCTCGCGCGGAACGTCCACGGCCGTATCCGCGCCTCCCTTGAGCAGGATGAGGCCGCGGAGGTACTCTACAAGCTCGCGGCAGAATTGATTCAGATCCAGCCCGTCCTGCGTGATGCTGTAGATCGTTTGCAGCCCCGCGGTAAGGTCGCTGTCGACTATGTGCCGGGCCAGCTCGTGGGCGCGCACGTCACCGGTGATGCCCAGCATTGCCCGCACCTGAGCCAGATCGATCTTGTTGCCGTACTGCGCGGCCAGTTGCTCCAGCAGGTTCTCAGCGTCTCGCATGGAGCCTGTGGCGCTGCGGCTGATAAGATTGAGCGATGGGCCTTCGATCTCGAGCCCTTCGCTCTCGCATATCTCGGTGAGTCGTTTGGCCATCGCCGATTGCGGGATGCGGCGGAAATCGAAGCGCTGGCAGCGCGATAGTATCGTCAGCGGAACCTTGTGCGTCTCGGTGGTGGCCAGCACGAAGATCACATGCGGCGGCGGCTCCTCCAGCGTCTTCAGTAGGACGTTGGCGGCGGCGTCGGTCAGCATGTGCACCTCGTCGATGATGTACACCTTGAATCTCGCCTCGCCGGGGGAGAACCTCACCCGCTCTCTGAGCTCGCGTATCTCATCGATGCCGCGGTTGGAGGCGGCGTCGATCTCCATCACGTCCATCGCGTGCCCCTCGGTGACGGCCTGGCACATGGAGCAATTGTTGCAAGGCTCGCCGTCGCCGTGCTCCGTGCAGTTCACCGCCTTGGCGAGGATGCGGCCTGTGCTGGTTTTGCCGGTGCCGCGCGGGCCGCAGAAGAGGTAGGCGTGCGCCACCCGTCCGGCCTTGAGGGCGTTGAGCAGGGTTTTGGTCACGTGCTCCTGCCCCACCACTTCGGACAGGGTCTGCGGACGCCACTTACGATAGAGTACCTGCGATGACATCATTATTCTCTGGATTTTTATCTCGATTGGGAAAGCAATAAATGTTCGAATAAATTGGTTTCTATATGATAACGTTTTGGAGGCGATTAGTAAATGTTGGATTGAGCGGTTTGGCATACAGGTGATTAATCCGCTGCCGTTTACTCGATTCTTTTTGTCATTGCCCGACTTGACCCCCGCTTTCGCGGGGACGCAATCCAGGCTTCTGGATCATACGGTCAAGCCGTATGATGACATAGTGGGTGAAGCTCTCTTCGAATAAGCTTGTCTAAATTCAATCGGCAACCTAAAATATCGGGCGGTCGAGCGTTTCCTGCCGGTATGGGGGAATCTTGAAGGACTCTGGATCCTTCGGCTGTTGCGCTTCATCTGAGACATTGCAGCAGCGCAGGAACTCCGCAGGCAGCGAGCCCGACTTCCAGAGCGCGTTCTCGTCGAGTATGCACGGGCCGTTATACCAGCATTTGTCCAGGCCTGCGGCATCCTTCAGGTTCGCGCCTGCGAAAATTGTTAAGTAAAGGAAGGCACCCTCGAAATTCGCCTCGCTCAGGTTTGCCTTAGTGAAATCCGTGCCGCTGAGCTTGGTATAGCTGACGTCCGCATTGCTGAGGTTCGCATCGCGCAGATTGGAATGGCTCAGGTTCGCCGCTTTGAGGTTCGCCGCGCTGAGGTCTGCCTCGCTGAGTTCCGCCATCCTCAGGTCTGCCTCGAGAAGGTTTGCCCCGCTGATGAGAGCGCCGGCTAGATTGACGTTGCTCATATTGGTATAGCTGATATTTGCATTGTTCAGGTTCGCTCTGCTTAGCTCCGCGTTGCTGAGGTTCACCTCGCGCAAATTCGCACCGGTTAGGTTTGCCCTGTTGAGGCTGGCACGGCCGAGTCTTGAGTTGTTGATATTGGCGTTGCTGAGGTTCGCCTCGTTCAGGGTTGCGTTTCGGAGGTCCGCCCATGTGAGGTCTGCATTGCTGAGGTTCGCCCCGCTCAGGTTCGCGTGGCTTAAGTTTGCCCATCCGGGCTTTGCGTTACTGAGGTCCGTATTGCTAAGGTCTGTATGGCTGAGGTCGGCACGGCTTAGGTTTACTCCGCTCAGGTCCGCGCCGCTGAGGTTCACATGGCTGAGGTTCGCCCTGCTGAAGTCGAGGTCTGCTTCGCTGTTTTTTTTGCGCCACCGGTTCCAGACGTCGGCGCCTTGTTTCAATATTTCAAGGTGTTCTTCGTTTGCCATTGTTATTATCTCAACCTTCCGTTCAGTTTGCCGTGTAAGAGTTTATACTAACGGTGGGGTGGAGGCAACCTCCTATTGCTCGACTTTGTCGACGAACCCGCAGCGGGTTAAGGCGTCTGTGATGGAAGAAGAATGACGTCTTAAGCAGAGAAAGTAAATATGTTTGGGATATGATCCAATGTTATGGTATATCCGAAAGGATTTGAAGAATAATATTGGTACGCTTGCCACAATTAGAGCTATTATTGCAATAGCTAGCATAAGTAGAGAAATACGGTCTTCGAATGCGAGAAATAGAAATAAAAAATACGCGAAAATAAATAGTAGTGGGGGTGCACTTATAAGGTATAAAGCCTTTGAAGCTGATACCTTCGATATTTGCCATGACATGAATTGATATCTACTGTAGGCAATTTCAAATGGTGATTTCAGCATTAGTTTCTGGTCTGTAATTCTAATGTGTCCAAAAGTAAACCAGTCAAAGAGACTTATGCCCACAGACCAGAATACAAATAAGAAAACGAACCATTGTTCGCGTGATGGTTTCAAGTCTATATCTGCTTTGTTCGACATCCACAATCCCAAATACACCGGATACCGCTAGTGACCACACTTGCTATCGGTACAATCCGCCCATGTAAACGGGATACTGCTCGTCGCTGTGTTTGGCCTCTTCGAGCAGCTTATCGATATCTTGCAACATTCGTTTCTTGTCCCTGTTCGGAACGCCGTCTATGCCCCACATGTAGCGGTTGGCGATGTGGTCGCTGGCTATGAACTCGGCGTCGACGTTGAGCAGCTCGACGAGGAGGCGCACCTCGCCCAGCAGGGCCTCGGTGGTCTGGCGGCTGAACTGGCCGCTCTCGTACCTTTTGTGCAGCGGCGTGTTCTCGGGCACGTAAAGCGTTCGCAATCGTATGAAGTGCGGATTCACCTCGTTCAATACATGCGCCGTACCGCGGACGTGCTGCTCCCACATCTCGCGACCGCCGAGGCCGGGCATGACGTATTCGGATAGCTCGAATCCGGTCTCGATAGCCTTCCTCCCGCCGAGGATCATCTCCTCCTGTGTCGCGCCCTTCTGGATGATCTTGAGCAGCTCGTCGTCGCCGGTCTCCAGCCCGACGTGCAAACGAGTCAGACCCGCCTCGCGCAGCATCTTCAACTCGTCGAGCGTTTTCTTGGCCAGGGTCTTGCCGCGCGCGTAGCTGGTGACCCGCTCGATGGTCGGGAACGTCTCGTACAGATATCGTACTATCTCGGCGAGGTCCTCGGATTTGATTATCACGCTGTTGGAGTCGGCGATGAAGACGTTTTTGACATCGCCATCGTTGAGCCAGTAGACGCCGTTGGCGCGCGCAACCATGCCCACATTATCGCCGTGGCCGTTCTTCCAGGCGTAAGCCTTGATCTCCTCGGCGTGCTTCTTCATAGCGCGGATGTCGCTCTTGACCTCCTCAACCGAACGCAGCTCCAGCTTGGTGCCGGGGTACATCTGGCAGAACTCGCACTTGTTCCACGAGCAGTTGCGGGTCACGCGCAGCAGCAGGCTGTGGGCCTCCGTCGGCGGACGATACGGCGGCTGCTCGTAGTAATCGTCGTTTATCTCTGTCTTCTTATAGGTCATGCTTCGATTTCCTTCAATATCGCTTCTTCCTTCTCCCTCATGGCGGCCTCCGCCGCGTCGTCCTGGTGGTCGTAGCCGAGCAGGTGGAGCACTCCGTGTACGATCAGCCATGCCAGCTCGCGGTCGAGCGGACGATTGTGCTCCACGGCCTGCGCCTCGGCTCTGGGGTACGAAACGATGATCTCGCCGAGGCGCGACACCCCGTCGGCGGGCACTACGAAAGCAGTGTCGCCCGCGTCCTCGGACAGCGCGAAGGATAACACGTCGGTGGTGTCGTCTATGCCGCGGTACTCGCGGTTCAGCTTACGCATCTTCGCATCGTCGGTAACAACGAGGCCGATCTCCACAGGCCGCTCGATATTCTGCGCCGATAATGTCGCGTCGATGACTGCATGGAGCCATTTCCTGTTTACGGCCCTGCCGAAGCCTCTCTTTATGTTGATATTGATTTCGTGATCGATCATCGTATATCGTTCGATTCTAACTTGTATCATCTATTTCAATTGTAGCATCAAAGACAGATTGTGCTCAACTTTTCGTTATTGCATCTCCGGATACTCTGGATAACTTGTACCTCTGGATTCCGGCTTTCGCTGGAATGACGATGGAGCGGCAAACAGCGAGGTATCGAA
>JAYEHL010000018.1:0-5592 GCA_034659515.1 Chloroflexota bacterium
ATCGCAATAGAATTCGATCGTCTTTTTCATATCTCTGACGGCCAGCGTTGGTGAGAGATAGCCCATGTTTCGGTCTCCATTCGATCGTTTAATCTTCAACGCGCACGAAGTTCGATATCTCTTTTACCACATCGAGACGGGATATCTCGGCCATCGCTTCCTGCATCGCCCGCTCTTTTGCCGGATAGGTCATGAGGACGATCTCGGCGGCGTCACTCGTAAGATCGCTCTCCTTCTGGATCACCGACGATATACTGACATCCTTGTCGGCCAGTACCTTGGATATCTTGGCCAGCACGCCGGGGCGGTTGGCCGCGCCCATCCTCATATAGTACCTGGTCTCGATCTCAGACATTGGCTTCAGCCGCTTCGTCGGGTCGAGGCGCAGGTTAGGTGTGAGTGCCACACCACGAGCAATGCGCTGCGCCACGTCGATGACGTCGGCAAGCATGGCGCTCGACGTCGGCTCGGGGCCGGCGCCGCGGCCGTAGAACAGCACCCGTCCCACCAGATCGCCCTCTACCTGCACGGCGTTGAAGACGCCGTCGACCTTTGCCAGCAGCAGGTTCTGCGGCAGGAACACCGGATGCACGCGCACCTCTACCTCTCCATCATGGGACTTGGCGATGGCGAGTAGCTTTATCTCGTAGCCCAGCTCCCTGGCGTAGCGGAAATCGCGCGCCGAGAGGCGCGAGATGCCTTCATGGTAAACGTTATCGGGGCGCACCTCGGTGTGGAAGGCGAGCGTCGCCAGTATCGTGAGCTTGTAGGCGGCGTCGATACCTTCGACATCGTTGGTCGGGTCGGGCTCGGCATAGCCGAGTTCCTGTGCCTGCTTGAGCGCTACGTTGAAATCGATCCCCTCGGCGGCCATGCGCGTGAGGATATAATTCGTCGTGCCGTTGATGATGCCGTAGATCGCCGATATCTCGTTTGCCAGCAGGTCCTGTTTGAACGGCGCGATCAGCGGTATGCCCCCGCCGACACTGGCCTCGTACATAATATCGACGTTGTTATCCCGTGCCAGATTGAGGAACTCAGGGAAGTGCTTCGCCATCACCTCCTTGTTGGAGGTGACCACGTGCTTGCCTTTGCTCAGGGCCTCGGTAATGAAATCCAGTGCCGGGCGCTCATCGCCGAGCACCTCGATAACGATGTCGATATCGGGATCGTTTAAGATATCTGCTGCGTTATCGGTGAATAGCGAACTATCCAGGTCGGAGGCTTTGATTTTTACCTCGTCCTTTTCCAGTATGCGGCGTATTTGGAGATCGCACCCCGCCTGCGCAGACAGGGAATCGGACTTCTCGGTGATGGATTTGGCGACGCCGCCGCCCACTACTCCGTATCCTAACAGTCCGATGCCGATCTTCTTGACCAAATGCGCTGTCCTCCGCTAGCTGATCTGTTCAAGTGCCCAGCTGTATACCTCGTCGAGGTCTACGCCGTCGTTGCGCTCGACCCGGGTTCCCCTGGCGTCCTGGTACCATTCTAAATAATCCTTCGTGCCCCATTCCTGCTGCAATTCTTCAGCGATAGGGCCGTCGGTACGGTCCAAGACCTTGATGACATAATAATAGCTGGTGGTTTCGGAGGTCATAGAGATGGGGTCGCTCACATTTCCTATTTCGATGGTGGAGGCTGCATTTGCAATATCTTCCTCCATTGCTCCCAGCGCCACCCACCCTGATTCGCTTATGTTGCCGTATTCCGCGGAGAGCGCTTCAAAGTCCTCCCCGCCACGCCACCTCTCCGCCAGCTCATCGGCGGTGCTGCTGTTGTCGACCACTATCGTTTCGATGGCTGCCTGTTCGCCGGATTCAGGTACCTGTTCGAGGTAATAATCGACTAACTTCTCGTTAAGGAGCGAATCCTCTATTATCTCGCGGAATTTCTCGTTTGAGATTACGATATCGTCCAGCGCCTGTTGGTACGCTTCCTCGAACTCGTCGTCGGTGATCGATTCATTTCCGGTTTCGAAGATGGCTCGTATAGCGCTGTCGATCTCGGTATCGCTGACGCTCAGGCCGGCCTCCGATGCCCCGTCTCTTATCAGCTCTTTGTTCTCAAGTATGATGAGGGGGGCCGCTTGGGTGTCGCCCGAGGATTGATACATGCCATGTTGGATCAGATTGAGCGCGTCGGCGTAGTCCGCCCGTTTGATAACGACCTCGCCCGAATCAGTTTGTATCTTGCTCAGCCAGTCGTTGGCGCTGCTGGCTATGACTCCTCCGATGATGACACCGATTACTACCAATACAACGGCTATGCCTGTGAGGAATGTGATTCGCTGTCGGCGCTTCTCGCGCTCCCAGCGGGCCAGTCGGCGTTTGGTCACGTGCTTGGAGGACTGTTGTTTTTGCTGAGACTTATCCTTTTTCGCCATATTCCTGCAATTCCTCCAAGGATCGGTATCGGCCTGGGTGACCTGAGGGTTACCTGATGATAGTATAGGCTTGGGAAGTCCTACACTACTCCCGCTCCCCTACGCTCAATAATTACGGATATGGACTGGGGTGTACGGCAGGAGAGCGATAAAGCGCGCGCGCTTTATCGCTGCCGACAGGGCTCGCTGATGTTTGGCGCAGGTGCCTGTGCGGCGGCGAGGCTCGATCTTGCCCCGATCTGAAATGTAACGATGTAGCGCCGCAGGGTCCTTGTATCCGATATCATCCACATGTGTAGCGCAGAATACACATACCTTACGCTTGGGGACGAACTTTCGGGACCTGCCCCTTCCATCTCTTCTGCCTTTCGTTACCTTTGTCGGTTTCCTTCCCGGCATATTTGATTCCTCTCTAATTTAGCTAAAATGGGAGTTCTTCTGGCGGGACATCCTCCCCAGCTTCCTCAACATACCCCGGAAGCGGGGCAGACCCGGATTTATCTAAAAAGATGACCTGATTTGCTATGATCTCAGTACTGAAGTGCTTGCCACCCTCTTTGTCCTCCCATGAGCGGGTTTTAAGCCTTCCCTCGACGTATGCCATACGGCCTTTATTAAGGAATTGATTACAAAGCTCTGCCAGCTTACTCCAAGCTACTACTGTGAACCACTCTGTCTCCTGTTTCCTCTCGCCTTCCGTCGTCGTATATGTCCTAGAACTGGCTATGCGAAAGGAAGTTACCGGATTTCCGCTTGGTGTGAACCTCATCTCAGGGTCGGTCCCGAGATTACCGATAATCATTACCTTATTAAGACTAGCCATTTAGCGCTCCTTTCATTAGTTGCCTAATCTAATCAGCATATAACGAATGATGTCCTCTGAAAGTTCAAGGCTTGCCTCAAGCTCGGCGGCTAGCTTAGGGTCCATATTAAATTTCATGAGGGCGTAGTTGCCTTCAGTGGCTTTCTTTATGGGATGTGCAAGCTTTTTACGGCCCCATTGATTCACTTCGGCTATGGAGCCGCCTCTCTCGGTTATAAGCGTGTTTACCTTTTCTAAGATTGTGGTTACATCATCATCGGCGACCGATGGGTTGACTATAACTACGAGTTCGTAGTCGCGCAATAGAATTACCTCCACATTTTTAGCCTCAACGCATTGGATTATAGCATGAAAAACTTATAGTCACAACTAACTGAGGCCCGGCACCGGGAAACGGCTCGTTAAATTGTCGACGGCTTCTCGCACCTCTTTGTAGACGTTCTCGTCGCCGATATTAGTTACCATCCTGACAATGAGGCGGGCCACCTCTATTACTTCATTCGCGCCCATGCCTCGGGTCGTTATAGCTGGTGTTCCAATTCTCATTCCACTTGCGACCCGTGGTGGCTTGGGATCGAAAGGAATGGCGTTCCGGTTCACCGTTATCCTTACGGAATCCAACGCCTCCTCCGCCTCCTTGCCTGTTATTCCTATAGGAGTTAGATCGACCAGCAGGAGATGGGTATCTGTTCCGCCCGATACAAGGCGGAGTCCGCCCTGTATGAACTCATCGGCCATTGCCTTGGAGTTTTCTACTATAGCCTTCTGATAATCGATGAACTCCGGCCTCAGCGCCTCCCCGAAGCATACCGCCTTGGCGGCGATAACGTGCATCAGCGGACCGCCTTGCATTCCAGGGAAGACGGCCGAATCTATTTTAGAGGCCAGGTCCTGTTTGCACAATATGAATCCGCCGCGTGGGCCGCGCAGTGTTTTGTGTGTTGTGGATGTAACAATCTCACAGTGCGGGATGGGTGAGGGGTGCACGTCGGCAGCTACCAGCCCCGCGATATGAGCTATATCTGCGATGAGATAAGCACCTATAGTATCCGCAATACGCCGGAAGCGCTCGAAATCGATAGTTCTAGGGTATGCGCTTGCCCCCGTCACGATGAGTTTGGGCCGATGCTCCTTAGCCAGCCGCTCGATATCTTCGTAGTCTAAAACCTCTGTGTCCGGATCGACTCCATAGCTGACAAAGTTGTACAGTTTACCGGAGAAATTGACCGGGCTACCGTGTGTCAGGTGACCTCCGTGTGCAAGGCTCATCGCTAAAACTGTATCTCCTGGGTTGAGCAAAGAGAAGTATGAAGCCATGTTTGCCTGTGCGCCGCTGTGGGGTTGCACGTTGACATGCTCCGCGTCATAAAGCTGCCTAGCCCGTTCCCGTGCTAATTCCTCAGCTATATCAACAAATTCGCATCCGCCGTAATAGCGTCTTTTGGGATATCCCTCGGCGTATTTGTCGGTCAGTACCGTTCCGAGGGCATCCAGTACGGCCTTCGAAGTGTGGTTCTCGGAGGCTATGAGCTCGATGTTGCGGTTTTGCCTCTCCGCTTCGCGGCGTATGGCATCACACACCTCCGGATCGCTCTTCTCGAGCGCTGTGCCGTTGAGATAACTATTAAATGTATACATCTTCATTTCCACGGGGTGATTTTAAAAAGAATGCCACGCGATGTTGTGGCGGTAGTTAGTGTACTTCACCCATTGCTCCCTGTCAATGGCCTGCGATTAGCTGTCGTCCTGATGTATTGTTGTCGCTTTTCCGTGCATTATGACGATTATGCTGCGAGTTTAAAAGGATTTTGGTGGCCTCGTTCCGGATCGATATCATGTCTTTCCTATATTTCCTTTGCCAGTGTAAGGCCCCATACCGACGCGGCTCCGGCTGCTTTTAGTGGTTTGGCGCAAGAGTTCAGAGTCGTTCCGGATGTGCATACATCATCGATCAGAAGTATGCGTTTGCCCGCGACGCGCCTTCTGTTGCAGGTAAAGGCGTCGACCATGTTCGCTCTTCTATCGACGAGGCTTGAGCTCTTTGCTTGCGGCGGGGTATTCCTAGTTCGTATAAGCACACCCTCTGCCATCGGCACGGAGGTAAGTCGACTCAGCCTTTGAGCCAGCAGCGATGATTGATTGTAACCGCGCTCCCGAAGCCTATGGCTGTGGATAGGTACCGGGATGATAATGTCGGCTGGCAAGGGGTGTGTTTTTACATAGCCCGACATTAATACAGCCAGCGGTTCCGCCAGTGCTTTCACGTTATCGTATTTAAACTGGATGATAGCTTGCCGAACGACTCCGCCATATTTGAAGATCGAGCGTATGCCATCGATATCCCAGTCTTGGTATTCGCACTTCCGGCAAGTTGTGCCGATTT
>JAYEHL010000019.1:0-5590 GCA_034659515.1 Chloroflexota bacterium
CGGATGAGGCCATCCAGGAATACAGCGAAGGTTAAGGAATGCGCATCATAGGAATCGACCCCGGGACGCTGGCACTGGGATACGGTATGATAGACGAGGCGAGCGGCGAGCTGACGCATGTCGATTGCGGGGCCCTGATCGCGCCCACCGGCATGCCGATGGCCGAGCGCCTTTATAATATGTACACCGGGCTGCGCGACGTCATCGCGCGGTTCGAGCCGGAGGAGGCCGCCATAGAGGAACCTTTCGTGGCAAAGAACGCCCGCTCCGCCCTGGCAGTGGGACAGGCGATAGGGGCGGTTACCGTAGCGATAGCGGAGAGGGGCATACCGCTGCACCGCTACACACCGGCCCAGGTGAAACAGGCTGTAACCAGCTACGGCCGCAGCGACAAGGAGCAGGTGGCAGACATGGTGTGTATCCTGCTCGGCCTGCCGGAGCCGCCGCGGTCGTCGGACGCCGCCGACGCGCTGGCGGTAGCCATATGCCACGTACAGGCGAAATTTTTAGCGAGTCTGGAGGCGGATAACTAGCATGATCGCGGGTATAGAAGGGAAGCTTATGTCGCGGACCGCCCACGGGGCTGTGATAAAGGTGGGCGGGGTGAGACTGTCGATACAAATGCCCACATCCACGCTGAGCGCGCTGGGCAATATCGGCGATAAGGTGGATATTCACACGCACCTCTATGTCAAGGACGACAACCTGGCCCTCTACGGCTTCGCCGCCGCCGAGGAGATCGAGGCGTTCCGCACGCTGCTCACCGTCACCGGCATCGGGCCGAAGGTGGCGCTGGCGATACTCTCGGCGCTGAGCCCGGGACAGCTGGCGATGGCCGTCTCCAGCGGGAACATCGATCTGCTGGCGCAGGTGCCCGGCGTGGGCAAGAAGACCGCCGGACGGCTGTTGCTGGAGCTGAAGGACAAGCTGGTCGATATTATGGTCGGCGCGCCGCCGGAGCAGGGTGGCGACGTGATCGCGGCGCTCATCGGGCTGGGCTACTCGCCGTCCGAGGCCGCCTCGGCTCTAGCCTCCCTGTCCGATTCGCCGGAGCTAACGACCGAGGAGAAGATACGGCTGGCGCTACAGCACTTCGCCGGCCGCTGATATGATGAACCAGGAGCTGATCGAACTGCTGGCCTGCCCCGACTGCGGATCGGGCGATTTGACCGTTACATCCGGCGACGGGCTCTGCTGCCCCTCATGCCGCAATCGATATACCGTCATCAACGGCGTCCCCCAGATGCTGCCGCGCGATCTCGCCGCGACTCTCGATATGAAAGAGGAGTACACCGGCAAGCTGATGGAGGCGATGCGCGAGGGGAAGCGGATCGACGGCCCTGACAGCGTCGAGATCGACCGATTCATGTGGGAGCACCACCTGTACGATTGGGGCAAGCAGGTCATATTCACCAGCAACGACGCCGCCAAGATATACTCATCTTACGCCGAGAGGGGCGCGCGCGATCTATGCCGCAGCCTGGCCGATATCGCCGGGGGCGTATCCGGCAAGCGCCTCCTCTACGTCGGCAGCGGGACCGATTCAATGGTGACGCTTCCATTGCAGCGCGACGGGGCCTTCATCGTCAACCTCGACATCGTCAACGAGTCGATGCAGGACATCACCGCCATGGGCGCCTCGGCCTGCGTCTGCGGCGACATCCGCCGGCTGCCGTTCGAGGACGAATCCTTCGATATCGTCTTCTCCAAGGGATCGCTGCACCACTCGCAACCCATAGACGAGCCGCTGCGATCGATGGTGCGCGTGACCAAACGCGGCGGCCACATAGTCCTGGTGGAGCCGAATAAATACATGACGATACCGCGCCGCCGCCTGCCCAGAGGGCTGGCGGTGCCCACCCCGTACGAGCACCACATCTCCAGCCGCGACGTGGCCGGTATCCTGAGCGATGCCAGCGTGGCCGACATCCGCGTCGATGCCTTCACCCATGCGCCGCCGGGCACGCCGGGGCTGCTGTCGAGGATATGGGAACGCCTGGGCGGCGCTGTTTCATGGCCGCTCAAGCACATCGCCTTCGAGTTCATCGTGCGCGGGCGCAAGAAGTAGGGGTGAGGCGAGCCTCGCCCTATCGCGGACAATGGCATGTTGAAAATTGACCGCGATCAAATAAGAGGTCGTATAAATACAAGATGAGAATAGCATTCGCCTACATCGATCCCAGCTACGAGACCATGGGGCCGTTCCATATGGGGCTGGCCTCGCTCATCGCCTGCCTGAGGCAGGGCGGACACGATTGCCGGTTCATTCATATAATGCGCGACGTGCCCGATGAAGATTTCATCGACTTCCTCCAGCGGAACCGTCCCGACGTCGTGGCCTTCTCCGTCATCACCAACACCCTGCCGCGCATCGGCCCGGCAGCCGCCCTGGTGAAACGGCATACCGACGCCCTAACGATATGCGGCGGGGCCCACGCCATGCTGTACCCCGAGGAGGTCATCGCCATAGACGGCATCGACATGGTGGGCGTGGGCGAGGGCGAGGGGGTGCTGCTGGACATGTGCAACCGCCTCGACGAGGGGAGCGATATAAGCGATATACCCAACCTGTGGCTCAAGCGCGACGGCAAAGTAATACGAAATCCGATACGCCCGCTGATCGAAGACCTCGACGCGCTGCCTTTCCCCGACCGCGAGGTGTTCTCATTCGCGGAGAGTTTCGATTTGCAGTTCATGAAACGCGGCGTCTTCATGGCATCCCGCGGCTGCCCCTACAACTGCTCGTACTGCTGCAGCCCGGCGATGAAACAAATGTACGGCGGCAAGAAGTACATTCGATTTCGTAGCGTGGAGAACCTTATCGAGGAGGTGGAACGCGTTACCGTGGACTTCCCCAACATCGAGTACAACGTGTTTCATGACGACCTGCTGCCGATGAAGAAGGAGTGGTTCGCCGATTTCACCAGGGAGTACAGCCGCCGCGTCAGGAAGCCGTTCGAGATGAACTGCCACCCCAACCTGATGGACAGGGACATAGCCCTGATGGCCAAATCCGCCGGTTGCTCCCTCATACGCTTCGGCATCGAGAGCGGTAACGAGGGGGTGCGACGCAACGTTCTCGACCGCCATGTTACCGATAAGCATATAACAGACGCTTTCCGCTGCTGCGACGAGGCCGAGATCGATACCCTCAGCTACAATATGATCGGCCTGCCCCACGAGACGCCGCGCCAGGTGCTCGATACCATCAAGCTCAACGGGCGGGTGAGCCCCAAGGTGATGCACGTTTCGATCTTCTATCCCTTCCCCGGAACCAGAGCCTACGAGGTATGCAAGCGCGAGGGACTGCTCACCGACAAGTCCACCGACAGCTATTACGAGGACAGCGTGCTGGATCAGGAGAGCATCTCGCCGGAGCAGCTCCGCGCGCTCAACGAGCGATTCGAGCCGTTCGCGCGACGCTATTCCCAGTGCTACAACATAGACGGCATCGCCGGCAAGCTGGGTGAAAGGCTGATCGATGCTTGTATTATGTCGACTACAAACAGCCGCTTACTGAAGCTGCGTAATAAGCTGTCTCGCGGCAAGAGGAAGGACGGGAGCGGTTCTTACGACGGCACGTGCTACATCATCGGGCGGGAGGGCGTTCAGGTGTGGGAGAAGCAATAGCCGCGAACTCTTGGAGGCATTAAGGGGGCTATATGGATACGGCTGCATATGTAATTTTCTCGATTATCATTCTGGCGCTGATCGCCGTCATCATCGCGCTGGCGCGCCGTCCCCAGCAACGGGTGGCGATGCCGGACATGAAGGCGCTGGAAGACAAGCTGCTCTACGCGCTGGCCACACGATCATCGATCAAGGAGATTCGCGACATACTTGACGATATCCCCCGCGACGTGGTACAGTCCATCATCTCGAGCACCAACAAGCGTTCCGGTAAGCTCAACGAGCTCATGGCCGCGCTGGAGATGACCAAGTACGACCGCCTGTTCTACCTCGGTTCGCCCATCGACTTCGTCGGCGTCAAGTACGACGAGGGGGTGGACTTCATCGAGGTGAAGTCCGGCAAGTCGCGTTTCAGCGAGGATGAGAAGAAGTTGCGCGACCTGATTAAGGCGGGCAAGGTGAACTACGTTCCGCTCAGGGTGGAGCGCATCGGGATTGCGGAGGAGGTGGAGATTGAAGAGTAAAGCTGCAAATGAACGAACGTGCGAGCCGCCCGCGACGGCGCAATAAAACATACGCTCACAGGTAATGATATGTGGTTATTCAAAAAAAAGAAGCCTAAAAAAACCTATAAGCAAAAACCGGCCTCCGCGAAACGAGGGCACACCCAGGCGGCGGTAACCACACACCGCCACTGGAGCATCGGGCGCAAGCCTGCAAAACAGCCGCCGAAAGCACAAACAAAGGCAGCGGCACACAAACCCGTTAAAAGCCCGAAGCTTGGCGGCAAGACGGCGGAGGAGGAAAGGCCGCTCGCGTCGCGCAGGTGGCCGCCGGAGATACTGCTGAAATGCTTCGAGTATGAAGTCTGCTCGTGGTGCAGAAAATTCTACACGCGGCCCACGCAGTGCCCGTATGACAGGTATAAGCTGGAGAAATGCGATCACTACGATAAGATCGAAGCCGGCGTCAGGCGCGGATTGATGAACACGCCCATATGGCAGGTTGTAATAAAGGAAGCGATGTCCAAGAAACTGGGACATGTATCTATAATAAAATGCCACTATTGCGGGGCGACAAATCCCGAACCGGCGATCACCCGCAACTGGAAATGCTACAACTGCGACTCGAAGCTGTGATGAATTTTACATTTGACACCCACGTTCAACGAGCATACAATCCTCGTATCCATACCCCGGCAGGAGGTGCGGAATGAAGATCGCAAGGCTTTTACTGGCTTGCATTCTGAGCGTCATGGCGGTGGCGGTGTTCGCCTGCGGCGGCACGGCGGAAGAGGAACCGACGACACCCACGCCATCCGCCAGCGAAGTGAACGTGGACGCCTCGTACAACGGCAGCCAGGTCACGCTGGCGATGGGCAAACAGCTCATCGTAACGCTGGACTCCAACGCAACGACAGGCTTCTCATGGAACCTATCCGAGACAAGCGACACAATCGTCATCACAAAGCTCAGCGACGAGTACATCGCTCCCGAGGGGACGCCGATGATGGGACAGGGCGGGCAGGAGGTCTGGACATTCGAAGCGCTGGCCGCGGGAACAGCCGACATATCGATGATATATATCCAGTCATGGATACAACCGCCCGATCCGGCGGATACGTTCGACATCACCGTGATTGTGGAATAGATCGTTGCGCCGTGTTTTCCGATCGGAGTTATAGAACGAGCGATATGTAGGAGACTTACTGTGCGTTTGACGCATCTTTGGACAGCTCTTTTGCTTGGAATTGCGCTGACTCTAACCGCCTGCGGCAACGAGGCCGAAGTCGATCAATGGTCGAACTCGCCGTTAGCCGTTATCTGTGCCGACGAGGATGACTCCGGCAGCGAAGTATCTCTGAACGAAGACTATTATCTGGTAATAATCCTGGAGCGACATCCAAGGCTGGGTTACTACTGGTCTCTGTCGGATAGCTACAGTGAAAGCATCCTCCATC
>JAYEHL010000020.1:0-5588 GCA_034659515.1 Chloroflexota bacterium
AATAGAGAGACGGAGGTGTCAGAGTGAAAGGAATTCCACAAGGAAGATACACGAAGGAGTTCAGGGAGGAAGCGGTGAAACTGGTAACGGAAGAGAAGTTATCGTTACCGGAGGCAGCCCGTCGGCTGTCATTACCGCCATCGACGTCGGTCACAGTGAGGGTGACAGTATATGTTCCGCCTGAAACGTACACATGCGTCGGCGTCAGCGTGCTGGAGACAATCTGCGTTCCGTCGCCGAAGTTCCACACTATGGGCGTATCGAGCCAGCCGGGATCAGTGAAGCTGCCTGAGAAGCCGGGAGATTTAAAGGTCAAGGTTAGGGATTACCGTCATCTATTCTCTACCTGATTCCTTATTTTGCAACTCCCGCCGGCGCACCATTGCGAAGTAGTTTTTTCTATCAAGAATGATAAGGATTAATGGAATCAACAAACAGGCAATGAATAAGCTAAAAAATATATAGTCGTATATTTTGTATTCACTTAACTTAACTAACAAGTAAACGACTAATAAGATTAGTTCTAAAGATAGTGTAACTATGGCAAGTGCCCAAGTCTTTTTTCTTCTAAAATATAGAAGGATAATAGGAAAGACGAGTAATATAGCTATTGATATTCCTATTACTATAAGATTTTGCAACGCCTTATCTAGTTCTGATTGATCAGAAAAGGCTTTAGATAAAGTAAGAGGCATAACTATCCAGATAATTCCAATGGTACATAACCACCACGCGGCGATCTTGGTTTTTATCGGCAGTTTAGCTTTATTCAAATCACTCATATCTACTCGATCCCCCACTTATCATACAGCCAATAAGCCTTCCACGTCTCCTTATCCCACAAGGTCGCTATACAGTAGTCCTTTTCACCACCGTATGCCGTTACAGTCAGGAATACGTTGCTGTCGCAGTCGGCGACGGTGATCCATTGTGAATCGCTGAACAGGCAATCGATAACGAGCATGCAATCCGCCTCTTTGATCCCGGTATCATAATCCGGCACGAGAAATCGATAGGTTCTGCTAGCCGTGTTTATTCTCAATGCTGTGCCCCTCTCCTCATCGATGAAGATATAGTTCCAGACGGTTATCGTTGCAGTATCGATGCCTAACCCACCGTCGTCATCGGTCACCGTTAGCGTCACCGTATAGTCACCGCCGGAAGCATACGCATGCGTCGGGCTCAGTGTACCGGTGACAATTGGAGAGCTATCGCCGAAGTTCCACTCGATGGTATGCGTATCGAGCCATCCGGGATCGGTGAAGCTGCCTGAGAAACTGATTGGCGTGTCCACAAGCGCATCGTCCACGTCCGATCCTGCATCCACCGTCGGCGCGACGTTGTTCACAGTCACGGTTGTTGTGACTGCATCTGTTGCCCCCTCGTCATCGGTAGCAGTGAGTGTCACTGTGTATATGCCATTGTCACCATAGGCATGGATGGAAGACTCATCGCCTGTCACTTCCGTTGAGCCGTCGCCGAAGTTCCATTCATAGCTGACTATTGAGCCGTCAGGATCATATGATCCGCTGCCGTCGAAGGTTATCGGCGAGCCTTCGTCACCTGTGTACGGGCCACCGGGATCAGCTACAGGCGCATCGTTTACGTGAACGGTCAGGGTATCGCTTCCAACGCCTCCGTCATCATCGGTCACCGTGATAGTAACTGTATAATCACCACCCGAAGCATATGTGTGCGATGGCGTCAGTGTATCCGTTACTACCGGAGTTCCGTCGCCGAAGTTCCATTCTATAGTATGTGTGTCGCTGGTTCCCGGGTCGTTGAAGCCGCCGCTGAACTCTACGGGCGATCCGGAGAGCACGTAGTTCACGTTCTCACCGGCCTCAACCGTCGGCGCGACGTTGTTAATGGCCACCGTAGTCGCGGCCGCAGTTGCCCTGGAGTATCATGCCGTCGTCTGAGCTGCCGTATATGGGCAAAGTATCATCTACAACCACGGGGTAGACAGCATCGGCGAATTCAGATGCATTAACTGTCTTCCCGTTTTCATCAAGCGTTATTTCCAACGGGCGATAGTCTGTATCATAGGCATAAGGCTCTCTCGCCCACACGAAATTCGGAGTCTTGTAAAGATTGGAATCTATATGGACATCCGCGCTCGGATCAGAGTTAAAGATATAGTTTTCCGTGACTATTCCCTCTATTATCCTGAGCTGTCGCACACATATGCCATAATCCCATTCGAGTACGTTGTTCTGGTAGTTCTCATTGGTTGGATCGATATCTGTTAAAACAGCTTGATCGGAGGCTTCGATAACCTCACCTCCGATATATACTGTAGGGTCCCATTGGATTTGCTCCCCGTCTTTTATCGCAGTAACCTGAGAGCCATTAACTGTTACCTCAAAGAGATTTTCACCGGAGTACCATACCTCTGCCTCCGAGTCCCAGTAAAAGCACGAATCAATTCTCGTTTCCAGATCGGGCATGTATAAAGGCACAGAGCTAATATTAGCCCTATATTCGTAGACAGTTTGGCCGGTTTCTTCGTCTATTGAAGAATTACCAGTATACTTGACTTCTATATTCTGGGAAAGAACAATTACATCGGATTCGGGCTCTTCAGCCATGGCACTTTGAGAGTCTGCTAAAGGAATAGAGACTGCCACGGCTATAGAACTAGAGATCAAGACGATAGTCAGGACTATAAAGAATACCTTCTTCATTTTAGCTCTCCTATGAAAAAATATGTGTATCGAGAATTATGGCCATTCATCTTGAAAGCCATTTACACCGTTGACGCTACAATAGTCACCAACGCAGGTCGAGTAAACATTACCTTCATCGTCTACTGCCCAGATATAGCTGCTATAAGCGCTGCAGTTCGCACACCCGCCGTCCCAGTTGTCATCATTCGATCCATTCCCACACCAGAGAGACTCGATGACGGTCTGTAGGGATTCTTTATTTTGAGTAAGTAATGGACATATATCGATGATTCTATAGGCAGAGCCGTTTATAGTCACAGTCCCGTTAATTGTAGGTAGAGCCCCATGGTTTTTGTTTTGATAATCTTGCACAGCGTTATGTAGCTCTGTCTTGGCAGTATAATAATATGATTCCATGCTGGGGGTTGGGTGTCCACCTGCGGCCATGATCCATACGCCAGCTAACATTATTAGGACAATTGGTGTGAATATTAATGAGTATACCCGCCAGTCTTTATACCATTTGAGTTTTCCTTGTTCTTCTCTCATATCTCACCTTCTTTGGGGTTACTGACATTAGTCGTGAGTCTGTACCTCGGTTTAATTCTCATCACTATAAAACAAAAAGCTTCTCTCAGTTCAGAGAAAAGCTTGCAAATGCCCAACCGTCTCCGGCAGTCCTGCCATCCCAATTCTGTCATCTTACCCGGGACCTGTGGCTTTGCGTCCTGCAATTGCTTACGGTTTACCTTTCTCGTGACCGTATGTCATCTTTTTGAATTACCCAATATTTGGATTGTGAAAAAGGCCGTACTCTGTACGAGTCAGAGTAATCACCTAATGGAGTGTTGCAAGTATACCCTGTGCTCGATAAGGTGTCAACACTAATTTAACCAAAGTTCTACAGTTTGATCTTAGTGTTAGCTATGGAGGGTTGTGGGATTAGCTACGAAACTCTCAGCGCGGGGCTGGAGCGTAGCGCTTGAGGATCGGCGTTTTTACAAGGCTGCAAGTATCGACAGGATAGCGCAACATCCGGTAAGGCATATGGTATTTGACGAGAGCGCTGAAAAAGTCACTGCCCACTTTTGAATCGCCCAATATATTAATCCTTCCCATGTTGGGAGGACACATCTCTTCAAGCAATCGCACGGAACATAATATCGCGATGCTTCGCTGGCAATGAAACACAGTCGGCGATATAATGTGGCTTGTGAAGAGAGACGAACGTCCGCCGAAGGAACCCCCGAGCGAGGAGATCGATCTGCACGGACTCATCGCCGACGAGGCGTTGTTCCGCCTCGAGCGCTACCTTAACGAGGCGTTCATGTCCGGGCTGATCCGCGTGCGCGTGGTGCACGGCAAGGGGACGGGCACGCTGCGCCAGGTGGTTCGCGAGATGCTCGGGGATCACCCGCTGGTCGAGGAGTATTTCCCCGCCGAGCCGCGTGAGGGAGGCGGCGGCGCGACTATAGTGGTGCTGGTGCGGTATTGAGAGTCAATCGTTTCCGCCGGATCTGCTGCGCCCTGGCGCTTGCGCTCGCGGCGTTTCTGACCGTCGTTGCGAACGCAAGCGATAACGCGTCGTCGGACGGCGGGTATACGGTGTCGGAGCCTGTCGTCATATCGGCTGTGGGATACCCCGCCGATGAGCCTTACGTCATCGAGAACCTCGAGATAACCAACGTCGGTCGTGCCAACGATTGCGGCAACGGCATCCTCGTCGAGAGCGCGGCCAACGTTGTCATACGCAACTGCTACATCCATGACACCGACGATGCCGCCATCGAGGTCGTCTCCTCGGAGAATATCACCATCGAGGACTGCACCATCGTCCGCGCGACGCTTACCGAGGAGGGGAATTTCTGGGGTGGGATCGTGGCGCTGGACTCGACGAACGTCGTCATCGAGGGCAACAGCGTCGGGTCCACGGTGTCGGGCGCGGCCATCGTTGCGGAGGACGGCTGCGTTAATGTGAGCATTGTCGATAACATGCTAGAGGACAACGGCTCGCAGAAGAAGGAGCGCGACGCCGAGGGGTATGCGGTGGAGGGGGGATATCCCGAGTTCGGGGTATCGATAGGCATATCGGTAGGCGGGGGGTCGCAGGACGTCGTGGTATCGGGGAACAGCGTTGCGAACTCCACCAGCGACGGGATCGCCGTTAAGGACGGAGCAAGGAACGTCGAGGTCTTCGGCAACGTGCTGACTGCCAGCGACGAGCAGGGTATATGGCTCGTGGCCGTCGGGGAAAATATATCGATACACGACAATCGGATACTGGACACGGTCGAATACGGATTGTTTCTCGAATGGGGCGTTGAGAACGTCGATATCTACAACAACGACATCGAGCGCAGCATGTATGCCGGGTTCTCCATCGTCAACTCGCGCAACAGCAATATACACGATAACGCCGTGGTCCAGACCAGAGGCCCCGCATTCGAACTCGGGTATCAGTCACAGGCCGATACCGAATATATTTCCGGACTGAGTCTCGGGTTCAGGACGGCGGGCAATCACATATGGGGGAATCGGATAACGTCCGGGATCGCATTCGAACAGGCGGGCGGTGGCGATGCGGTTGCCGGGTACGATATGTGGGCCGAGAACGATATTTTCGATAATACGATCAATGGCGAGCCGCAGGGGGATTCGGGGGAAACAGGCGACGCCTGCTGGCCGCTGTACGTGGGCATAGCGGGGGGCGTGGCGGCCCTCGCAGCGGTTGCGGCGGTCGTTTTGAAGTTTGGATCGAATAGAAAGCATGCGTACAGGCGGAAGGTTTCAAGCAAATGACCAGGATCGTAGTCATCTCCGACACCCACGCCAAACATCCGGACTCGCTCCCGAAAGCTTTACTGGCCGAGATCGATGGCGCCGATATAGTTGTGCACTGCGGTGACTACACGCACCTGT
>JAYEHL010000021.1:0-5561 GCA_034659515.1 Chloroflexota bacterium
CGCCTACCTCGACGCCGGACACATTGATCTTGCTGGGCCTCGGATGGAACTCGCGCGATGCGATCTTGTACGGCTTCATCACGCGGGTGACGCTCTGCACGCCGGGCAGCACAGCGAATACGTCCGTCTGCACTTTGCCGGTGTCGCAGCCCAGGACCGCGACCACTACCTTTTCCGTGCCCAGGTTGAGCTGGACATCAAAACCGAAGGAGCGGGCCCTCTCGACGACATGGTCAACCTGCTCCTGCGGAGCACCCTTTTTCATTTCAATGATCATTTTCGCTCACCCCTTCTTTTTAAATATATTATACGCCGAATGACACGTGCGTGATACCTCCCGACGGGGAATTTTTGTAGGGGCAGACCTGCGTGTCTGCCCGCTGCGACAGCCCTCTCCCCTGCGGAGGGAGAGGTATCTTGAAAAGAGGTGCCCTTCCATGATATTGAGGTATATGGAAGGACCGGGGTTTTAGGGGTGTCCCCTATCACAAATAAAAATCCCCCAACGTATGGGGGATTTAGGGGGTTCGGTTATTGTTTCCCCCTTTCGTAAAGGGGGACTGAGGGGGATTAACCCGATCGTAGATTCCATAAATCGAACGCCGTCGACTAGCTTCGAGGCCCGGTGCAAACCGTCGTGCCCGTCGCCCGCGCAATCTCGTCCCCCTTCGAATCGTAGACCTTCATCTCCGAAGTCCCCATCCTCTTGCCGGCGCGCAGAACCTTCGACTCGGCGTAGACGGTCTCGCCGACCGCCGCGGCCTTCATGAAATGGATATTGATCTGAACGGCCACGTGGATATTTTCAAGCGTGTTGCAGGCGCAGCCGAAGGCCTGGTCCAGCACCGTAGCGATGATGCCGCCGTGGATCATGTTCTCCCAGTTAAGATGCTCCTCCTTCAGCTCCATCTTAACCCTGGCATACCCCTTCGACAGCTCCTCCAGCGTCATTCCGAGATGCACCGCGCACGGCGATTCATCGAATTTTTTACGCATCTCCTCGATATCGATCACAGGCTCCTCAACAATAATCCATCGATCTAATCTCGTATCGTACCAAGCGTGATTGTAGCAACAAAGGAAGGGCGATGCAACAATCGAGTGAGGCATCGAGCCGCCGCCACTCCTCGCTGAAACACTAACTCATCCGTTAGAGAAAGGGGAGAGCGACACAAATAATATGGACGATAACGCTCGACTCATCAAGACTGCTGAAAAAGATCCTTCCCGACACGGGAAGGACGCGGAAGGACTGAAGAAGAGAGGGTTGACCAGGGCTTTTTCAGCGCTCTCTCATCGAACGAGATGATGTTTGCCTATCGGTCCGTATCCCTGACAGCGATCAAGCCGTTCAGCGTGCCGACATATGCCGTGCCGCCCTGAGGCCCCAGGATTATAGGAGCGTAGTTGTTGTTGTAGCCCTGACCGGTGCCGGTCAGCACCCTCCACACCGTCTCGCCGATCTCGAAGTCGACGGCGGTGAAGTACCACGCATCGATTCCATCCTCGCGCGGGTACTTGGTGTACAGGTAAATGAGCCCTGTTGCCAGCGACATCTTCGGCACGGTGGTCAGCGATATCTCCGGGCTGGCCCACACCTCGACGCAGGTATACCCCCCGCTGCCGTCAGGGATAGCGTCGATACGGGTAACCCCTCCCACGATCGATGTGCCCCCCGTCGGAATGAACAGGTGCTCGTACCCGTAGTTGTTCTCGACGATGATGGAATATTCGGTGCCGTTCTCGCCCTCACGCGCCAGACCTATGAGTGCATTCTCGGTACAGCTGGCGTTGTCCCCGAAAACCGGGATGCTGCATACCTCGACGCCGTCCGAGCGCCTGAGGAAGATGATGTTCATTCTGGGATCGGCGTTATCGGCGATGGCCACCATATCGCCGAAGAGGTTGGGCGTGGTGCCCGATCCCTGGTTGATCATGCCGGGCTTCACGCGTGTGCCGCGATCGTACTCGGTGCGCCAGTCCTGCACCGGCCGACCTTCGTTATCCGCGTGGAAGCGGTAGAGCGCGTAGTCGGAGACGATGTAGACGCCGTCCTCGCCCACGGTGAAAGAGTTCTGTATCTCCTCGCCAGCGAGCTCGATGGTGTGCACCGCGCCGCTGTCCTTATCTACTGTACCGACGACGCCGTACCGGGTGACGAACCACAGCCGCCCATCCCAGCCGGGCAGCGCCGCACCTATCTTGTCCCACTCCGGCGGCTCCTTGGACACCACGTAACTCTCGATATCATACTCCTCGGCCAGTCTGAACTCACCGCCCTCATATTCGATGATCTGGATGCTATGGTTGTGCGTCGAGACGATGGCGCGATCCCGGTCGTCGAGGCAGAAATACGCCCCTCCCGATGTGTCCTGCATCGGGCCGATGGGATCGGACTCCCAGTTCGAATGCCGTTGTGGCAGCGGATACGAAGCCAGCTCGTTCAGCGTATACGGATCGAGGAGCAGCAGCACCGGGCCGCTGATGTTGGTGCACACTGTCCATATACGCCCTTCGCTGTCGAAAGTAACCGTGGCGCACTCTGCATAGCCCCGATACATAGAGACGACCTCCGAGTCGAGGCCGACGGGGCCGCTTACCTCATAGGTATCGGTCATGTAAGCATCGTTGTGCATGTTACTCTTGCCGTTCGGCGCCATGAACGGATTCTGCGGAATCGACAAGTGAGGCAGGGGGTTCTCGTAGCCCTCAACGAAATCAGGATTGCGGATGAATTTCATGTCCTCGGTTATCGAGGCGTAGCTCTCATCCTGTGGTATCGGCTGGGCCGGAATCCCCGCATCGGATCCGCCGCAGGCGCAGCAAACGATGAGGATCGGGACAACCAGTAACAAACGTAATATCTCTTTCAAACTTCACCCCGCATATATCGGCTTCGACATTCAATCGTATGGCTGCGATATCGCCGTAGGTATGTATATACGATCGGTATACTCCTTCAACATGCGCCGCCCGCAATAGTACGGAGCAACGGAGGATATCGACTCCTTACATTTCTCGACCCACCCGTGTGGAATACCATGTCGATCCCGCTCATAATACAGCGGCACGATCTCATCTTCAAGCAGGCGGTAGATGTCATCCGCATCCTCGCTATCCTCATCCTCCGCCCCGGCCATTTCCGGACCGCCGCCTATAGTCCAGCCGTTTTTACCGTTAAACCCTTCGTGCCACCAGCCGTCACGCACGCTGAGGTGAAGCGAGCCGTTCATCGCCGCCTTCATGCCGCTGGTGCCGCAGGCCTCGCGCAGACGACGCGGGGTGTTGAGCCACACATCGATGCCCTGAACCAGATAGTGGGCTATATGCATATCGTAGTCCTCAACGAAGGCTATGCGCCCCTGGAAATCCCGGTCTGAAGCCAGTCCATAAACATACTGAAGCAGCCGCTTTGCATCCGAGTCGTTAGGGTGCGATTTCCCTGCAAAGATTATCTGGACGGGACGCCAGTAGTCTGAAACGATGCGCTTTAAACGCTCCAGGTCCCTGAATAGGATATCGGGCCTCTTATACTCCGTGAAACGGCGAACGAAGCCTATAGTCAGAACCTCCGGATGTAGAAGAGATCCCATAAACAAAAGCTGTCGCGCTTCAATACCGCCTTCAACCAAACGTTCCTGAGCGCGGCCGCGCATAGCCCCCATGAGCTTCGTGGTAAGCGCCTTCCTTGCAAACCAGAACTCTTCATCGGGGATATCCCACACCCCTTTCCACATCTCCGGATCGTCATGTTTCCTCACCCAATCCTCACCGAGATATTTGTCGTACAGACGCACGAGCTCGGGCGCGATCCATGTAGGCAGGTGTACCCCATTAGTTATGTGCAAAATCGGCACTTCGTCCTCATTCAGATCAGGCCAGACCCCACACCACATCCTCCGCGCCACGCCGCGATGCAGCACGCTCACACCGTTGCGAGTGAGCGCCAGCCTTAGACCAAGGGCCGTCATGTTAAACTTGCCATTACCGGCGCCATCGTCTTTACCCAGGTTGATGAACTCATCCTTGTCGATCCCCATTTGATTCCAGTATGAGCCGAAATATTTCTCCACAAGCTGGATCGAAAAAACGTCATGCCCGGCCGGCACCGGTGTGTGTGTCGTAAAGACCGTGTTCGATCTCACACGTTTCACCGCCTCATCGAAGACGTGCCCCCTTTCCATCTCTTCCTTAACACGCTCTATCATCATAAAAGCCACATGTCCCTCATTGCCATGCCATATGACCGGCTCCTTACCCAACAACCTCAACACACGGACGCCGCCGATGCCCAATATAATCTCCTGCTGGATACGAATATCTGGATCATCAACGTACAGGTGGGACGCGAGGGAACGATCCGAAGGTATATTTTCATCGATATCGGTATCCAGAAGATATAGCTCCGCACGGCCTACATTTACGCGCCACACACCGATGGAGACATCCCTCTCTCCCAAGTTTATCTTCGCAACAAGCGGATTGCCCTCCGCATTCAACACCCTGCTGATCGGCGTCTCATCGAAATTAAGCTGCGTATAGATCTCCTCCTGCCAGCCATCCGCGGAGACGTGTTGGTGAAAGTATCCGTGAGGATACATGAAGCCCACGCCGATAAACGGCAGCCCTACATCGCTTGCCTCTTTGCAGATATCGCCAGCGAGCACGCCCAGGCCGCCAGCATAAATAGGCAGGGAGTTATGTATGGCAAACTCGGCTGAGAAGAAGGCTATCGGCCTGTTTAAACGGCCGGGATACTTGGAGCTAAGCCATGTCTCACTATTCGACAGATAGGCATCGAAGTCGGCCATTACAGAATCGTAAAGCCCGATAAATTCGGGGTCAACAGCATCCTCTTCGAGCCTGTAATATTTGATCTGCTGTAGCTGCCTAACCGGATTGTGCACGCTAAGCCTCCACAGCTGGTAATCCAGCCTGCGGAAAAGCTCGCGCGCCTTCGGATGCCAGCTCCACCACATGTTGTAGGCAAGCTCGCCAAGCCTCTCAATTCGCGGCGGCAAAACCAAATCCCGCTCGTTACTCATCATAAACACACTTCCATGCTCCACGATACGAAATAATCGCGGCAAAACTACAACTATTCTATTGCGCAACGACGCAAATAGATTAACGATCTCTTAAACTGCGCTGTTTAAAGTAAATGATATCTCAGCTATCTCACCTCTTCCATAGTATCTTCGGCATAACTAAAGTTTACGTGCAAGAAATGCCATCCGCTCCGCCACGCACTTCGCCGCTCTGTTCCGATCCGAAGATTCGGCGATATCCCTCGCTAACTTGTCATCTCTAAGGACGTCCTTCACCCAATTGCTGAAGTCGTTCCTTTCCGTATTAGAATGATAGGAGTAATCCTCATCCGCCATGCAGACAAAGGCCTCCTTGAGACTCTGGAGATTAGTTAATACAGAGCCATTGTGACACCAGAAAGCGCTCTCCAGAGAAACGTCGCCCATGCGCTTTTCAGCAACTTCTTTGGTTATCCTTACCATAACCTCTCAACCTCCTCGTCTTTCTCCGATAACACCCCGTTCTACTTCCCC